>CAXTJC010000071.1:0-9789 GCA_964244225.1 uncultured Acidobacteriaceae bacterium | reverse complement strand
AAAGTTGCCGTACTCCTTCACCAGGCAGTCCGTGCGCGACTCGAAGTTCTTCGTGTCCTCAGGCGTCCACCAGTCGCTCAGGTTTCCCTTTGCGTCGAACTTCTTGCCCTCATCGTCGAAGCCGTGCGTCAGCTCATGTCCGATCACCGCGCCGATATGCCCATAGTTCACCGAGTCATCCTGCTTCGGGTCATAGAACGCCGGCTGCAGAATGCCTGCCGGAAAGTTGATGTCGTTCATGCTCGGGTCGTAGTAGGCGTTCACCGTCGGCGGCGTCATGCCCCACTCGCCGCGATCCACCGGCTTGCCGATCTTGTTTAGCTGCCGGTCGTTTTCAAACGCGCTCGCCCGCTCCTGGTTGCCCAGCGCGTCGTCCGCCTTCACTGTGAGCGCGCTGTAGTCGCGCCACTTCTCCGGATAGCCGATCTTGTTCGCCACCGCGGTAAGCTTCTCCTTCGCGCGAACCTTGGTCGGCGCACTCATCCACGTCAGCGAGTCGATATCGACATCCATCGCATGCTCAATATCGCCAACCATCTGCAGCATCTTGGCCTTGCTGTCGCCGGCGAAGTACTGCTCCACATACACCTTGCCCAGAGCCTCGCCGAGCGCGCCATTGACTGCATTCGAGCAGCGCTTCCAGCGCGCCGGCTTCTCCGGCACCCCGTTCAACTCGTGGTTGTAGAACTCAAAGTTCTCATCGTCGAAGCGCGTCGGGAGTCGGCTGCTCAGCGTCGTCAGTGCGTGGTAGCGCATGTACGCCTTCAGCACCCGCATATCCGTGTCGCGCACCGCCAGCACCAGAGGAGGGAAGAAGCCCGGCGTCGAATCGTTGATCTCTGTCACCGAGGGCGAGTGCACCGCCGCCTCGAACTGCCCGAAGTTCACCCCCGGCAGCTTGCTCTCAAACGTCGCGATCGGCTCCAGGTGGTAGGTCTTCTCCGGATCGCGCAGGTCCGTCACGCCCAGCGAGGCCTGCGCCAGCTTCGTCTCGAACGCCAGAATCGCATCGGCGTCCTTCGCCGCCTGCTCCGGCGAGCTTCCCGCCAGCGTCAGCATCTTCGCCACATGCGCGACATACTGCTTGCGGATCGTCTCGTCCTTTGCGCCCGTCCGCAGGTAGTAGTCCTTCTCCGGCAGGCCCAGGCCTCCCTGCGAGACAAAAGCGATCTGCTTGGTGGCGTCCTTGTAGTCCTGCTGCTCGCCGTAGCCAAAGAACACATCGATACCCATGCGCTGAAGATCGCCGATCACCTTTGGCAGATCCCGCTTCGCGAGCAGGCTATTGCCGAGCCCGTCGATCTCGCCCAGCACCGGCTGCAGCGGCGTAAGGCCCTTGCCATCGATCGCCGTCACGTCCATGCAGGCCTTGTAGTAATCGCCGAT
Source organism: uncultured Acidobacteriaceae bacterium (assembly GCA_964244225.1). Taxonomy (GTDB): domain Bacteria; phylum Acidobacteriota; class Terriglobia; order Terriglobales; family Acidobacteriaceae; genus Edaphobacter. The sequence goes on along the minus strand of CAXTJC010000071.1, from coordinate 8,403 downwards.
CTTCTGCTCGTCAGTCGAGCGCGAGCCGCCGCCGGCCGAGGCCTTCTCCAGAATGCCGCGGAGCGACTGCGTATTCACGTTGTAGAGCGCATAGAATTGATCCACGCCAGCCTGGTCGCCCGGAATGGGATGGTTGGCCTCGAACTTGCCGCAGGCAAACTTATAAAAGTCGGTGCACGGATCGATCGTCTTATCGATCGAAGTCGTATCGAAGCTGGGGATCGGCTTGTAGACCTCGGGCGTGCTCTCGGGCGCCGCCGCGACCAGGCCACGCGTCTGCTGCGCAAACCCACACGATCCACCCAGCAGGGCTCCCATGATCGCTATCCCTCGAACCCGCGACTTCCCCCACGCTTTCCCCCGCCACTTCCATTGAGCGGCCGCAATCGTTCGTTCCATTGCCATTCTCGTCTCCTTAAATTTCAAACCCATCCTACGCAAGACATCCGCCGCAGGTTCACTGACGACGGCAGCTCTTACCATCGCATGCAATCTGCCGCCGCCGGCGCTTTGCTCTGCTGCCGCACGTATGCCAGAGTAGACGAAGGCAGGTGCTTATGCCACGATTCGCCGCCGCCAGGCGTATGCCAGCATCTCTCGTTCGAGCAGCCGCCCTCCTGCTCGCCGCGGCGCCGTCGCTGTGCCTCGCCCGCCAGGTGCCCTCGGTCCGCATTCCGCTGGAGCCGCTCGAGTTCCAGACCTTTCCCGAGCAGGTGCGCTCCTCCGGCGCCTCCCTCCTCACACTCCACTACGTCGACGCGAAGCACCTTTTGCTGACCTTCAATCGCCGGCGTCTGATGCCACGCATTCCAGGCGACCCTGAGACCGATATCGATCGCAACATCGACGCCGTCCTGCTCGATCTCCCCTCCGGAAAGGCCCTCGCGCGTACCTCCTGGCGTGTGCACGATCCAGGCCAGTACCTCTGGAGCCTCGGCAACGGCGCCTTTGTGCTGCGCCAGCGCGATGTGCTCACAGTCTTTCATCCACTCGCGGGCCTCGCCGCCGGAGAGTCCTTCGCGCAGCGGCCATTCGTCAAAAGCAACCGGCCCATCGGCTCCGTTCTCGTCTCGCCGGACGGCGATCTGCTGACGCTTGAGACCCTTGATCGATCCCCCTACATTCCTCGTCCACGCAAGCCCAGCCCCGGAACCTCCGCCTACGCCGCCGCCGCTGCCGCCGCGGCAGCAGCCGGGGATGCCGCCGCCGAGGAGCCCGCCAGCCTCGTCCAAATCGACTTCTTCCGCCTGCGTCGCTCCCCCGAAGAAAAACAGGAGAGTCAGGAGCGAGTCGTACCCACCAAGGCGGGCACCGTTGCCTCGCACAAGCTGGTCCTGCTGCCGATCGATGGCGCCGGCTATCTCTCCGTGCTCGATGAGGGCAACGCCCACTGGGCCTTCAACTTCAACTCCCATCAGGGCAAGGTCAACGAGCTCTCACCATTCGACTCCAGCTGCCATCCCATCCCGTTCCTGGTCAGCCGCAGCGAGTTCGTCGCCTTCGGCTGCCGCGGCGGCAGCGACCCGCGAGAGCTTGGCGGCTTCAACCTGCGCGGCGAAGAGATGTGGGAGCAGACCTTCGCCGAGAGCTTTACCTCGCCGGCCTTCTCCTTCGCGCCGGCGGCCGGCCGCTTCGCCCTCAGCCGCCTCACCACCAGCTTCCCGGTCGGAGAGAATCAGGAGCCCGGCGGCCTGCTTGCCCAGACCGTCACCGTCTACCAGACCGAGAGCGGCCGGCAGGTCTTCTCGGTTAACTGCAACCCCATGCTGCGCGCGTCCGAGAACTTCGCCCTCTCGCCAAACGGCGACGAACTGGCCGTGCTCAACAACGGCGCGATCGAGATCTACCCCATGCCGCCGCCGAGCGGCAAAGACCGCGCCGCCATGCACCTGGCCGAAACCCTCATTCCCGAACGATCGGACGCACCCATCCTTCTGGGCGGACGTGTGAACCGTACAGCAGAACCCGGAGCCAAGCCGTCCGAGGAGGCCCGGGCTAAATCTGCCGAGATCGTCCCCACGACCCCGGCACCCTCAGAGACTCCCCCCGGCGAGCCCACCGCCGTTCCCGTCGCGCAAAAGGTCTCCCCCGCGGCGACACAGACCCAGCTCGGAGACGCGCCAGCAGCCGAGACCGGCGGCCACCGCAAGCCACCCACCCTCTACGCTCCCGGCGAATCACACGACAGCCCCGCCCAACCCCCAACCACTCGCTAGGGCCATCTCACCAGAACACGCTCCAGCCCCAGAGCTTGTCATTCTGAGCGCAGCGAAGAATCCCCGCACTTTGTTTTGGGCTCCACAGCGCCTGAAGTCGGCCCCAACAACAAAAAAGGCCACTGCGTTACGCAGTGGCCTTTCCTAACAAAAACGATCTCTACGCAGCCTTAGCCGTCGCGAGCGCCTTCACCCGAGCATTCAAACGGCTCTTATAGCGGCTTGCCGTATTCTTGTGCAGCACGCCCTTCTGCACACTCTTGTCGAGCACCGACGCCGTCGCCCGGAAGTGCGTCATGGCCTCCTGGTGATCGCCCTTCAGGATCGACTCCCGCAGCAGGCGCAGAGTACCCCGCAGCTTGGAGCGGTTGGATCGGTTCACCGCGGTCTTGACTTCGGTCTGCCGCGCGCGCTTCAACGACGAAACATGATTTGCCATTCTCTTTGAACTCTCTCTGATCCCGAGGCCGGGTCCGCGCTCGACGCGCTCGTAAATTTGTGGAAGCGGGCGAGGTCGTCAAGCACCTCGCAAAAATCCTGTAGAGCAACGAATGCTCGTACAGGATACCTGTCTTCGCAGCAGTCTCCTAGTCTAAGAGGTTGCCCGCCCGCGGTCAACTGCAAACCCCGCCTGCGCCATTTCAAAATCTTCACACGATAGCCCTTGACGTGCTCCGAACCTGCGTCTACTCTTCAGCCATCTTCGGCCCACTATTGGCACCTTTCGCCATCCCGCCTGCCTCACCCACACCGCCCTCCCGCGGTTTGTGGAACCCAAGTCTCTTCATCGCGAGCCCTGCTCCGTTCCTCAACTCCATGCATCAAAACCACGTCTGCACTGACGGAGGACACCCTACCCCTTGATTAAATCTGTCATCACGATCGGATCCGGTATCGAACCTCTCTATGGCACCCGCGATGAGAATCTCCGGTTGCTCGAAGACAGCCTCCACGTCATCATCGATCTGCGCTCGGACGGCGTTCACGTCTCCGGTGAACCCACCGCGGTCGGCCGCGTCCAGCAGATATTTTCCGACTTCGAGACCCTCCGCAAAGTCGGCCACACCCTGAACAACGGCGAGCTGCACAGCCTGCTGAAGCTGGTCGTCGCCGACCCCGCCGCCACCCTTCGCTCGCTCGTCGACTCCGGCAAGCAACGCTCCGCCGGCGTCAAACGCATGGTTCAGCCGCGCAGCCCCAATCAGCGCAAGTACGTCGAAGCTATCGAGTCCTCGGATATGACCTTCGGCCTCGGACCCGCCGGCACCGGCAAGACCTATCTCGCCGTTGCCATGGGCGTCTCCGCCCTTATGGCCAAAAAAGTCTCCCGCATCATCCTCGTCCGCCCGGCAGTTGAAGCCGGCGAGCGCCTCGGCTTCCTTCCCGGATCCCTCCAGGAGAAGGTAGACCCCTACCTCCGCCCGCTCTACGACGCCCTCTACGATCTGCTCGATCAGGAGAAGGTCGATAAACTCCTCGAGCGCAACGTCATCGAGGTCGCCCCGCTCGCCTTCATGCGCGGCCGTACCCTCTCCGACGCCTTCATCATTATGGACGAAGCACAGAACACCACCATCGAGCAGATGAAGATGTTCGTCACCCGCCTCGGCAATAACTCCAAGGCCGTCATCACCGGCGACCTCACCCAGACCGATCTTCCCAACCCGAAAAAGTCCGGCCTGCTTGACGCTCTCCGCGTCCTCGATGGTGTCGAAGGCATTCACTTCTGCCACTTTGAAGATGTGGACGTCGTCCGTCACCACCTCGTCCAGCGCATCGTCCGTGCCTACGACAACTACGGCCGCGCCCACCAGCAGGAGCTTCCGATGGCCCTGGACGGAGCTCCGCACGACTCCGTTCTCGCCCCGAAGCCTGCCCTCGTGCCCGCTGCCAAGCCGCAGTAGAAAAGCCGCCCTGCAGAGGCGTCCGCACCTCAGGATGCCTCTGCAGGCGCTTCTTCTGACACCTAGGTGTCTCTCACGATAGCGAAAGCGATGTGCGCGGGAGAAGTAGGCGCGACAGGGCGAAGTCTGTTCTCCATCCCCGGAGAGAAATGCTAAGCTGCCGTCAGTGAGGTCTCGTATGAGCGCCACGCACTTTTCACCTGAGATCATCTCCAAGCTCCAAATTCTTCAACAAAAGCTCGGTGCCGACGATCTCGACGCCGCCCTGACGAAGAGCCTGAACATCGCAAACTTCGTCGCGGATACGGTCCACGATCAGGGCAGCAAGCTCCTCGTCGAACGCGACGGCAAGTTCACGGAGCTCAAGGAAATCGCCTGATGTCCGATCCCTTCTCTTCCAACCCCTTTCACACCGGCAGCTATGATCCGGTCGGGCGCGCGAAGGAGTTCGGGGAACCGTTGCCATCATCGCCATCGTCATGTTTCTCGCCGTCGTCATCGCCTACCTCAGCTTCGCCGCGAGCTCCATCGATACGACCTGGGTCCGTGTGAAGGACGCCATGCAGGCCATTCTGCCGGCCGTCACCTCGGTGCTTGGAACCGTGCTTGGCTTCTACTTCGGCAGCCAGAAGAGCTGACCGCCATGGCAACCTCCAGCACTTATTTTTCAGTACTTCATGTTTAGCATTTCTGTTCTAGCCCTTCTGTCCCAGCACTTTGTAGTAGGAGCCACCCGCCTCTCCGATGATCACCATCGACCCTCCTAGTAGTCCGCTCTCCAGGCCCTCCCTGATGCGCTTCCTGAGCCGCGCACGCACCCTCATCGGTCTCAACGCCCCCATCATCTCCGTGTTGCTCACCACCGATGCTGAACTCAAGCGCCTCAACCGCACCTTTCGCGGCAAAAACCAGCCGACCGACGTCCTCAGCTTTCCCGCCGATCCCATCCCCGGCCTGCCCGCCGCGCAGCAGCATGGGGGCGATCTCGCCATCTCGCTTCAGACCGCCGCCCGCCAGGCCGAACACTTCGGCCACGACCTCCAGCAGGAGATCAAGATCCTTATCCTGCATGGCCTGCTGCACCTCTCCGGCCTCGACCACGAGACCGACACAGGCGAGATGGCCGCCCGCGAGTTCACTCTGCGCACCCAGCTTCGCCTGCCGAACGGCCTGATCGATCGCACGCTCGACCCCACCCCCGCAAAGCCCCGCGCATCAATCTCCTCAACCATCAAAAAGAGGCCGGTCGCGCTCAAGACAAGCCGGTCGGCCCGATGAGCCTCCCCTATCTGCTTTCGGTTGCCGCGCTGCTTTGTGTCCTCACCCTCGCCGCCTATGTCGATCGCATCTACTCCGAGATGGGCAAGTTTCTCGCCCGCGAGTACCAGGACAACATCGACTCCTGGGAGCATCTGCTGGAGCCACGCCTGCGCCTCGGCCGCGAGGCGACCGCGCTGTCAGCCTCCATCCTGCGCCAGCTCTCGCTCGCCGGCATCGCCCTGCTCTTCGGCTTCAACCTCTACACGCACGATCCCGCGCAGCACACAATCCTTCACGCGCCCGGCTTCGCGCAGGTCGCCCGCACCTCCGCCGAGCTCATCCTGCTGCTGCTCGTGTTTGATCGCCTCATTCCGCAGATCCTCTTCACCCGCACAGTGGGTACGTGGGTCCTGCGCCTGCGCTATCTGCTGTTCGCGCTCTTCTACCTGGTGCAGCCTGTCGTCCTCGCGCTTGGCCTGCTGCTCTCGATCGCCGCGCTCGCCGAACCCGAAGATCACACCGAGGCCGAGCACCCCTCCGAAGCCATGGACGCCCTGCTTGAGGCCGGCGAAGAAGAGGGCATCCTCGAAGAGTCCGACCGCGAGCTCGTCCGCTCGGTCGTCGAGTTCGGCGACAAGCTCGTCCGCGAGGTCATGACCCCGCGGCCTGAGATCTTCGCCGTCCCCGGCTCACTCACCCTTCAGCAGTTCACCGCCGCCATCGAGGATCACCCCTTCTCCCGCGTTCCCGTCTACGCCGAAGCCCTCGACGAGATCACCGGCATCGCCTTCGCGCACGATCTCCTGCAGGTGCTCGACACCGACGCCAGCAGCCGCACCGTCGCCGAGATCGAGCGGCCCGCCGCCTTCGTGCCCGAGACCAAGAACGTCGCCCAGCTGCTGCGCGAGATGCAGCGCGAGAAGCAGCACATGCGGCTCGTCATCGATGAGTACGGCGGCATCGCCGGCCTCGTCACCATTGAAGATCTGCTCGAAGCCATCGTCGGCGAGATCAATGACGAGCACGACACACCCGAGGATCAGGATCTGGCCATCGTGGCACAGGACGGTTCCGTCGTCGTCAGCGGCACCTTTGAGATTCCACGCCTGCGCGATCTGCTGCTCGAGCAAGTGCGAGCCTCCGCGCCGCGATCGGAGCAGGTATCGTCCGATCAGACCAGCCCGTCTCGCAAAACAGAGTTCTCGCCGGACGCGGACTCATCCTCCGAGCTTCCAAACGAGGGCGAAGTGCTCTCGTCCGACGACCCGCGCGAAGACGTCATCCAGCGCCTCGGCGACGGCTACGAAGCAACCACGCTGGGCGGCCTCGTCTCCGAGATGGCCGGCCACATCCCGCACCCAGGTGAGGTCGTCGAAGAGCACGGCCTCCGCTTCCAGGTCCTGGCCGCCACCGAACGCCGCATCGACCGCATCCGCATCACGCTCGCCGAAATCTCCGAAGCCGAGTAGAACTAAGCAGGAACACTCAAATTGTCGCGAACGCTTGAGGTGTCATAAATACTCAGAATTGTCATTCTGAGCGCAGCGAAGAATCCCCGCACTTGCCTTTCACGACGGAGCGAAGCGACGCACCCAACGCACACCTAATCGATCGAAATCTTCCGCAGCAGCTTAAAATTATTCAGCATCTGCCCCGTCCCCAGCACCACGCTCGCCAGCGGATCATCCGCAATCGACACCGGCAACCCGGTCTCTTCGCGAATCCGCTTATCCAGATTCTTGATCAGCGCCCCACCGCCCGTCAGCACAATGCCGCGGTCAGAGATATCCGCCGAAAGCTCCGGCGGCGTCCGCTCCAGCGCCACCCGAATCGCATTGATGATCGTCGCAATCGACTCGCCCAGCGCCTCGCGAATCTCCGAGTCCTCGATCGTGATCGTCTTCGGCACTCCCTCGATCAGGTTGCGACCCTTGACCTCCATCGTCAGCGGCCGGTCCAGCGGATACGCGCTCCCCAGCTCGATCTTGATCTGCTCCGCCGTCCGCTCGCCGATGAGCAAGTTGTACTTGCGCTTCAGGTACGTTGAGACCGCCTCATCCATCTGGTTGCCGGCCATCCGCACCGACCGCGAATACACAATACCCGCCAGCGAGATCACCGCAATATCCGTAGTTCCGCCGCCGATGTCCACGACCATGTTGCCGCCGGCCTCGGTGATCGGCAGACCCGCACCAATCGCCGCGACCATCGCCTGCTCCACCAGGTGAACCTCGCTCGCTTTCGCGCGGTAGGCCGAGTCCATCACCGCCCGCTTCTCCACCTGCGTAATCTCGCTCGGCACCCCGATCACGATCCGCGGATGCACCATCATCTTGCGGTTATGCGCCTTGTGGATAAAGTAGTTCAGCATCTTCTCGGTGTGCTTGAAGTCGGCGATCACGCCATCCTTCATCGGCTTGATGGCGATGATGTTGCCAGGCGTCCGCCCCAGCATGTCCTTCGCCTCCTTGCCCACCGCCTCCACCTCGTTCGTGTTGCGATTCACCGCAATGATCGAGGGCTCATTGACGATGATGCCTTTGCCGGCCGCGAAGACAAGCGTATTCGCCGTCCCCAGGTCAATCGCCAGGTCGCTGGAAAAGAGGCTGAAGAGCGACCGCATATTGTGGATGCGGCTGTAGCGGGTCTGAAATCCATTGGAAGACATGAAAGTGGAGCAATCCTCGCTTGCAGAAAGGGGAGTTCGCCTAAGTGTAATCCCTAAGCTCGGCTCTTGTTTGCGAGGTGGCAGCCAGCACCCGGCACAGCAGCAGAGCCGAGGGATAGATCAGTACGCTCACATGGCGCGTATACGCGAAACCCACCACATACGGCAGCGCCACCGCCCCCACCAGCAGCAGAAAGGCAGCCGCCGCAGCCCGCAAGCCGTCGTGCGCGTCCCGGAACAGCACTCGCACGGCAGCCAGCAGCGCCGCCCAGAACAGCAGCCGGAACAGCACGTTGCCACCCACCTCAAACGCCTCCATCACTCCCGCGCGCGGCCTCGATCCCAGCTTCCGCAC
>CAXTJC010000070.1:0-9843 GCA_964244225.1 uncultured Acidobacteriaceae bacterium | reverse complement strand
TCTCCTGCGTAAAGGTGACCAGCCACTCGCGGCTGCCGTCCGTCGATCCAGCGTCGAAGACGACGATCGCATACTCCAGCGGATCCTTCCGGAGCGCACTCACCAGAGACTCGACCGCCATAGCCAACAGCGGCTTTCGATTCATGGAGTTGATAACGGCAACGAAGTCCATAGCGCATGTCTCGCTTTCATCGGAGTATCTGTATGACTTGAGTTGCTTCGCAAACACGGTTGCTGCCAGTGCAAGGCATCGTGCTTCGTTGGCCGAAACCAAAGCATGAAGCTGCCTGAGCTCGCAACAGAGCGAATCAACCGTTGGCTCTCAGGAATGCAGTGATTGTTCTGACTATATCCTGCGTCCAGCCACTGCTCAATGCGCCTGCGAGCTTGCCTGCCTATGTTGATACTGCATTCGTAATAATATCGGAGCTGTGCCTGTCCTCCTCTTTGCACTGCCAATCGCCTCTACACTTCTCGGCGGTTTCCTCGCAATGCAGTTTCGCCGGTTCTACCTGATATTGATCGCCGTAGGAGCCGGGCTGCTGCTGGGGGCGGCGTTTCTGGATCTGCTCCCGGAAGCTATCGGCCTCGGAGTCGAGTCCGGGCTCACCAGCACTGATGTACTAGCACTCATGCTGGTCTCCTACTTCATCTTCTACATCTTCGAAAATGGCCTTGACGCCCTCGCGCAACAGGGGCTCGCAAGGGGTCTGGAACGAAGAGTGATCGGGCGAACCGGCGCCGGCATGCTCATCTTTCACAGCTTTCGCGATGGCCTCGCCATCGGAGCCGCCTATGCCGTCTCCCATACAGGTGGCTATGCGGTCGCATTCGGCATCGCCGCGCATGATCTGGGCGATGGCATGAACACCGTCATCCTTACCACCGGCGGCGAGCGCCCCAAAACGGCGGACTATCTCTTTCTTGGAGCAGACGCACTGGCCCCGTGTCTTGGAGTTCTCTGCACCGTCTGGTGGAGGTTCTCGCCACGTAACTCTGTCTTCCTGCTTGTACTGGCAGCCGGCTTCTTCCTGCACATGGCCACGGCAGACTTCCTGCCGGCGATCCGGCGATCGTTGAACTCACGCCTGCTCCTTGTCTCCTCGGTGCTGCTGGGCGCGCTCACGATCTACGTCGCCAACCTTCTGCTCTCTCACTACCGATACTCTCCAGCCTTCTGATCGCCGCCTGACGTGGCAAGCACCTCTTTCGGTTCCTGAAATCCGCGGATATCTTCTGTCGTAGAGAGCCGCGTCGCTTCTCTAAGATGCGTCACGGACACATATCTCTTTCGCGGCCCGAGCACGGTGTGCTGAATCGAAAACGAGCGTCCCGGCCCCAGCACGCACTTCGACGCATACCGGTCTTCTCCACATGAGTGGAGCGCCGTCGCTCGTAGGCGGGTTTCATCGCGGGTAAACCGCAGCTTCTGGAAGAGCGTATCCGTCTCCGCAAACCGCAGTTCAAAGCCTTCGGTCATCCGTCGGATTAGGTAGACCTGCGATCCCGCAAACTCCGAGCCATCGCTCATCGTCACCGCAACCCGCTCCCTATAAATCGCAGCGCCATCCCCGATTTCCGAAATCTCAACCAGACCCATCATCTTTGCTTGCCCCTGTATCTCGCGTTCGAGAGCCCACGTCCCCAGCAGAAAGCGGAACGCAGCGTCAGGCATCAAGGTCCCCGCATCCCCTCCGCTCAAGGCTTCTCATCCTCAGCCGCGCTCACCCCGGGCAGCAGCGTCGATGTCGCCTTGAACTTGCGGAAGTCCTGGTCCACCAGTCGCACGCTGCCGTTCAGGTTTAGAAACAGCAGAAATCGCGCCGCGCCCCGACCCTCCAGAACCGTCGGCAGCCACACCTCGCCGTTGATCTTCTTCTGCTCCATCCCAAAACTCGTGCCTTCCTTGATGTTTGCGATCAGGCCGCCGCCAATCTTGAACGAACGGTTGAAGCGTGCGTCAGTCTTCACCAGCTCTTTATCCTCTTCATCGACCCACACCGTCCCGACCAGATCTCGGATCAGCTCCTCCGCCCGGTTCCGCGTTTTCGCCTTCGGATCTCCCACGTAATCCGCTGCGATCGTATCGCGTCCGGCGATCTGCACGCGCCGTGCATTTGAAAACGTGCCCAGCTCCAGAATGCGTGAAACAGTCACCTCTTCGTTGCCGCGCGGATCCGTCTCCTTTCCCTTGCCGTCTCTCTTCTCGCGTTTCTCCCGCGCCGATTTCACCTCTTTATCGATTCGCGCATCCTCTTTCTTCAGCTCATCCGGCGTCAGCGGTTTGCCATCCTTGCTCACCATCTTTCGCACCGGAACGCCCTGCAGCCAGAAGACGTCGTACACGCGCACCTCGCGCTTTTTCACGCCGCCATGCCCATCCGTCTCGTCGAGTGTCTCTGTCTGCCGATAGATGTAGTCCTTCAGCTTCTGCTCATCTTGGCGCTGGTTTGCCTCAACGGCAAGCATCAGAGCCGACACATCGGGCAGCGGCCGCTCGTCAACTTGTTGCGGCCGGGCTGCCGGTGCGCTTCCGAGCGCCCATGGAGAGGAAACCAGCATCGTTACAAGCACCAGACGCCACACGCAGCCCATGGCTTAACTCTACAAGCCCGCAACCAAAACGGCCGTCATTCGCCGCACCGTCCGTAGCCTTTTGGGGCTATTCTCCGAGGGTCGCTAGGGCCGCAAGCCTAATCGCCTTTAAGGAGAACCCGTGTGCCGCACGCCCTTTCTTGACCGCGCACGCCTTTAGACCTGTGTTGGACCAAAGGTGTCATGTGCGCCCGGGCCGCGAAAGGTCTAGCATAGATGCAGGCGCGAGCCCCACCTCGCGTCCGTATACGAGGATCCAAATGCCTACCAAGGTAGGGACAAGCTCCCGGCCCGCCAGTTCCGTCCCCAGCTCCGCACCTCAGCAACTTGACCGCGACCAGGTATTCGACATCTTCCGTCGTTGGGGCTACCTCCAGGCCTCGCTCGATCCCCTCAGCCAATATCTTCCGCCTGAGCCCTTCCCGACACCCGCTCCCGAAGGTGACTTTGCCCGCGAGGCCCGCTCGTTCTACTGCGGCACCATTGCGGCCGAGTTCATGCATATCCCCAGCCCCGAGCAACGCCAGTGGATCGAGTCTCGTCTCGAGCAGACCGCGCCCGAGCCCAATCAGGCTCGCGTTCTCTCGCAGCTCATCCGCGCAGACGTCTTTGAGCAGGTCATTCAGGCTCGTTATCTTGGTACAAAACGCTTCTCCCTCGAAGGCCTCACCGCCCTCATCCCGTTCCTTGATCAGCTGCTCGACACCTCTGCCGGCAAAGGCGTAACGACAGGCATGATCGCCATGAGTCATCGTGGCCGTCTCAATGTGATGGTCAATACCATCGGTCGTCTTGCGTCTGAGATATTTACCAAGTTTGAAGACGTCGATCCTCGCTCCACCCTTGGCGGCGGCGACGTAAAGTACCACATCGGCGCTACCGGCACCTACACAGCTCTCAATGGCCAGAACATCGCCCTCCATCTCGCCTCCAACCCCTCCCATCTCGAAGCCGTTGACCCCGTCGTCCTCGGCCGTGCTCGCGCCAAGCAGGAGCGCCTCGGCAAGTCCGGCAAGCAGCAGGTCCTGCCCATCATCATCCACGGCGACGCCGCCTTTGCGGGGCAGGGAATCGTTGCCGAAGTCCTCAACATGGCCACGCTCCCCGGCTATAACGTCGGCGGTACGGTCCACATCATCGTCAATAACCTGCTCGGCTTCACCGCCGTCCCTGAGGAGTCCAACTCCTCGCGTTTCGCGACCGACCTCGCCAAACGCCTGCCCATACCAATCTTCCATGTCAACGCTGAAGATCCCGATGCCGTCGTCCGCATAGCCGCCCTTGCTGCCGAGTACCGCGCCGCTTTTAACGGCGATATCGTCGTCGATCTCATTGGCTATCGCCGTCATGGCCACTCTGAAGTGGACGACCCTACCGTCACGCAGCCCCGCCGCTACGCTCTTATCAAAGACCGCAAGCCGCTCTCCGAGCTCTACGCGGAGCAAATCGGCACCGATTCAAAGCCTGAGATCGCCGCCGTGCAACAGGAGTTCCTGGCCCAGCAGAAGATCGCTACGGCAGCCGAGCACATCCCGCACCTCTCTAGGCTCCCTGACTACTGGGCTCCCTACCACGGTGGCGAGTTGAAGCCCTCCGACGAACGCACGACCGGCCTTCCCGCCGACCGCGTCAACGCGCTCGTTCAAGCCACTGTTCGCTATCCGGCAGACTTCAACATCCATGCCAAGGTCAAAAAGCTCTTTGAGCAGCGCACCGAGATGGGTCAGGGTAGGCGGCCCTTCGACTACGGCATGGCCGAGCTGGTCGCCTTCGCGTCTTTGCTGGAGGAGGGAATCCCCGTTCGCCTCACCGGCCAGGACTCCGAGCGCGGCACCTTCAACCAGCGCCACAGTGTCATGGTCGATATCGAGACCGAGCGCAAGTTCTTCCCGCTCCAGCCCCTCTCGGCCGGCCGGGCGCGCTTCGAGGTCTACAACTCACTACTGTCGGAAGCCGGCGTCCTCGGCTTCGAGTATGGCTTCGCCCGCGACTACCCCGAAGCCCTCGTTCTTTGGGAGGCCCAATTCGGCGACTTCGCCAATGGCGCGCAGATCATCATCGACCAGTTCATCTCCGCCAGCGAAGCCAAGTGGGGCCTGCTCTCGGGCGTTATCATGCTGCTGCCGCACGGCTACGAGGGCCAGGGTCCAGAACACTCTTCCGCCCGCATGGAGCGCTATCTCCAACTCTGCGCCAACGACAACATGCAGATCTGCCAGCCCTCCACTGCTGCGCAGCACTTCCATCTGCTGCGCCGGCAGGCCCTTCGCCCCTGGCGCAAGCCGCTCGTCGTCTTTACTCCCAAGAGCATGCTCCGCCACCCGGACGCGAGTTCGTCCCTTGCTGACTTCGCCGTTGATGGCTTCCAGAACGTACTTCCCGACACCTCCGTCCACAACCCGCGTCGCCTCCTCGTCTGCTCCGGCAAGATCGGCCATAATCTTCGTGTCGAGCGCGAAAAGCGCAAGGACACCTCCATCGCAATCATCTTCCTCGAGCAGCTTTATCCCTGGCCTGATGAAGAGCTCCAAGCCGCTCTCGACCAACACCCCGACGCTCACGAGATCGTCTGGGTGCAGGAGGAGCCGGCCAACATGGGTGCGCACTCCTATGTCATGCCGCTGCTTCGCCGTCTCGCCCGCGATCGAGCCGTCCTCTCCGTAAAGCGCAGCGCCACGGCCAGCCCTGCCACTGGCTCAGCGAAAGCCCACGAGCTTGAAGAGAAAACTCTCCTCGACGTGGCCTTCGGCAATCTCCGCTAGCTCTTCGCCACAACCTCACTCCAAAACAAATAGAAAGGGCCGGCATCTCTGCCGGCCCTTCGCTATATAGGAGGATGTGTGCAAGGCAGCGCCGGGCTGCTCTTATTCTTTCGTTAGACGCGTCCCATCCGCCGGCGTACGGCACCCGCGGCGCCAAGTATGCCTGTGCCCATCAGCATCAAGCTTGAAGGCTCAGGAACAGGCGAGTTTGCGGCGTTCGTCACATACGTCGACGCACCCTGAACCTCCGAGTAGTCATACTGGTATCCGTAGTTTCCCGTTGTTCCAGTAAAGGTGAAGCTGTCCACGCGAGCCGAAGTTGGGGCCGGTGCGTTGATGACCGTCACCCCGTTCACGTTCATCACCGTGCCGTCATCGTGCGTGGCCGAGTAGGTCTGGCCGCTCACGAAGTAGCCGGTGCCCGTGAACTGAAACACGGAGAAATCCAGATTTGAGGCGCTCGTGTAACCATTCATATACGCCACTGAACCGGCGGTCGAGCTGTTCGAGCTTAGGAACCCACCAATCGTGTTTGCGGCGGCCAGAAAATTGATCGTGCTGGTTTGAAATGTCGCGCAAACCGACCCGGAGATCGCAGCGCCAGGAGCAGGAGTATTGCTTGCGTCCGTCGTGGAGACACCGCAGTAGACCGTTCCGCTGATCATGTTTGCATGGGCGGCAATCGAGCTGGAGAGAACAAGCGCCAGGACAGGAAGAAGGGCAGTGGGGAGAAAGCGCATCAGTAAGATCCTCATTTCAAAGTTGTCTTGCGTCTCGTAATACTTGCCTTTGTGTATTGCAGCCCTCATGCCAAACTCATTGCGTTTGGAATTGAGCGCCTTTGCATCACTTTTTGTGCAAAATCGGGATGTCAGAAAGCAAGTGGAAGTCTTTTCCTTTTCTTCGCCTTTAGAGAGGGAAATCTCTTTCCATTCATTTGTCCTTATCAACAAGTACTGGTACCAGAAGGCATAATATCTGGTTACCTTTTTAAGAAAGTAACTACACTCGATACCCTTATCCCGGTTACGTCTTTTCTTCGCCTCTGCTGTGTTGCGTCAGGACGATCCTACATCCCTCACCACGTCATCATCCTCGGCATCGAAGCACCTATGAAGCCTAGCAATGCCTCACTCCCTAATCAGGCGCCAACTCCGGCAGAGCCCGATCAATCTCGCCGTTCCTTCCTTCGAAGTGCCACCACAGCCATAGCCGCCGCAGGCCTCGCACCCCTTGTCACGGCGCAAAGCTCTGCCAAGCCGAACGCCCCCGATGCCATCCGGCTTCCCGAACTGCACGCCTCCACCGAGACCGCCGAAAGGACTCCCGGACCCTTCGAGGGTCCCACGCAGCGCACCGGGTTCGCCATCGTCGGCCTCGGCACCCTGGCGCTCAACCAGATCCTGCCGGCCTTTGCCAAAAGCAAGTACTGCCGGGTCACCGCTCTCGTCAGCGGCAACCGCGAGAAGGCGCGTAAGATCGCCGCCCAGTACGGCATCCCGGATCGCTCGCTTTATGACTACAAGACCTACGATCAGCTCGCGCAAAACCCCGACGTTCAGGCCATCTACATCGTCCTGCCCAACAGCCTACACGCCGAGTTCGTCCTTCGAGGGGCCAAGGCCGGCAAGCACGTCCTTTGCGAAAAGCCCATGGCCACCAACGTCAAGGACTGCGAACGCATGATCGCCGCCTGCAAGGCCGCCAATGTCAAACTCATGATCGCCTACCGCCAGCAGTACGAACCGATGAACCGCCAGATCATCAAGATGATCAAGGAAGGCAAGCTCGGCACCGTCAAAAGTTTCGTCGCGACCAACGGTCAAAACCAGGGCGACCCCTCCCAGTGGCGGCAGAACCTTGCTCTCGCCGGCGGCGGCTGCCTTCCTGACGTCGGTATCTATTGCTTCAACGCCGCCCGCTTTCTCACCGGCGAGGAGCCCTCTGAAACCATCGCCTTCACCACCCAGCCCAAGGATGATCCCCGCTTTCGCGAGGTCGAAGAGACCTGCGGCTTCACACTCCGCTTCCCCAGCGGCCTCATAGCCACCTGCACTACGGGCTACGGCGTTCACCGCTCCCAGTTCCTCCGTGTCGAAGGCGATAAAAGCTGGGCAGAGCTCAGCCCCGCCTTCGGGTACAGCGGTATCAAGCTGAAAACGAACAAGCTAGAAGACGGCCATAACGTCCTCTCCGAACCCTCCATCGAAGAGAAAGATCAGTTCGCTCTCGAGATGGACCACATGGCATTGTGTGTCCAGCAGAACCTGCAACCGCACACCCCCGGCGAAGAGGGCCTGCATGATCAGCGCATCACCGATGCCATCTACGAGTCCGCCCGCACCGGCAAAGCCGTCAAAATCGCGCCGCCACCCGCACCCACCCGTGGTCCCGACCCGCAGGAGTCCTAAAAAGTCCCGGCCCGCAGGATCTCTAAAAAATAGGAGGGAGGAGCTTGCGCTCCGCCCTCCAAACCTCTGCTTCTTTGTAAAACGTCGTTTGCTAGCCGAGAGTCCGGCGGCGAAGGGCACCGGCTGTCACAAGCACGTCCGCGCTAAGCATTGCCAGATGCACGGTTCCGGCCTATCTAAGGATTCGTCGTTGCCGAAGCTGTCGAATGTCGTGACTTCATGCACCCTGGTAGCCAACCTCAAAGATTTCTGACGTGGAACGTTAGAAATCTTTAACCCTTCTCGTACCTTGACTTATCCGGTAACTCCCTGTAAGTACCTCATTTATTGTGACTAACTGACACTGCACCAAAGTGCACGGATGGGGAGAAAGAGATGCCCAGACCTCATGAAGCGAGTCTTGCCAGTTTTCCGGTATTTACGCCAAGATTCCACAACCGACAATCAGGTGTTCCGGATCCACGTTCTCGTAGTGCTTTGTCAACCACCATCCTCAATCCTGAAACCGAAACGGCCAACAAGCCACTTGTCAATAAGGGGCATTTCTCATTTGTTATAGCCTCAAGAGCTTATTGGAGGTTCGCATGAAGGGACGATATTAGGTCGGTCACTCGTTGCTGTTTGCCTGCTCTTCGTTATCTGGCCGCTACGTCGAATGACGCTCGTCGATCTTAAATAGACTTTTCGGATGAGCGAAGAAAACCGGGGAACTATGTCGTTATCGCCTATCGCTGTAATGCTGTCCTGCTTTGGCCCAGACCTTCTAGGAATCAGGGATATGCAAGTTCCTTGCACTCCAGGCCATTACCTGCCTTTCCCGTCTTCTCCGCTCTAGTAACTATCTTGATTCACCAAGCAATCCTCATGCTTGAGTCAAACCTTACGCTGCCATCATTTAGGGAAATCTATCAAGGGTTGCCTCAGAAAGTTCGGAACTCCTGTTCACAAAAAGCTGCAATAATTTGCCTAGTCTGCAAAATGTCAGTCACGCAGCGGCACAAGAATCTTCAATCTTTCTTGCACTTGACCCCGCATCTTTTTGCGCAGACTTTGGCCCGGGAAGTGCTATTACCTTGTACAGAAAGCCACTCTTTAGGTGACCAGATGCGTAAGCCCTTGTTTCTTTTGTTGATCTTTGCCTTGATCGTGACGACCGCCCGCGGAGTTAGCGCCTCCACCGACTGCCAGAAATGGCTTGCCGACTATAAAAAAGCCTTGTCGGATAAGGCCAGCGCGCAGAAGCTGCTCGCTGCAAGGCATCGTGCCCGCGCCTATGCCCACCGCAAGCTTGTCCAATTGACTACACCGGCTCCCAAGCCTCTCCCGATTCGCGTCTCGAGCGGTCGGCCGCACCTCACGCCTGCGCAGATGCTGAAGAAGTTCGACCTCCTCTGTGGCGAACTCCCCGTGGATCCTGCCCCACAGGTACTCGATGCACGGATGGCGCCCGATGAATTTATCTCCGAGATGGCTATGGGCGGCCCTGTTGATCTCGACTCGGCCCCAGGAGACGATACCTTGCTGGCCGAAAATGCTCCGCCTGCCTACGACGGGCCGCCTGCAAATACCGAGTTTCCGTCCAGCGGCCCGTACTATCCGGTGTTTGGTCCCGCACCCGGAATTGGCGGCGGTGGCGGAGGAAGCATCGTGGTGCCTCCCCCGGTTGTGATTCCTCCGGTCATTCCGCCTGTAGTTCCGCCCATTGCACCCGTCCCTGAGCCTAGCAGTATCATCCTGCTGCTGACCGGTAGCGCCGGCGCGTTCGCCGCCGCCCAGCGCCGATTGGCTCGCTGAGAAGCATTCACCGGTGTCACTTAGGCCCTCCACCCGCGTGGAGGGCCGTTTTTTGTAAGACTGCTCAGGAGCACGACAAAAAAGACTATCGCCATCTTTCGGAAGGCTTAAAGAGGAAACCCACGCAGCGCGGTGGGGGCTGATGCGTGGGTGTTCCTTATAAAGCAACGAAGTGGGTGGACTTCGTTATGACTGACTCAACCCGAAGGGAGTCTTGCCACTCCTCAAACATAAAGGGAAAGGAGATAGGAGTCAATAGCCATTTCTGGGCAGAGCGCTCT
>CAXTJC010000069.1:0-9846 GCA_964244225.1 uncultured Acidobacteriaceae bacterium | reverse complement strand
ACGGCCGCAATGCCACCTCTTCCAGAATGAACCCGTTCCATCGGCAGCCTGCGCGATCGAGCGCCACGGCCAGAGAAGCCGCGATCTCCCGGCAGCTTCGGTCGGCGATCAGCGTTACCTTCTCCTCCGGCTGCACGCGCAGACACGTCTCGACCGCATTCCGTGCGCCCGGATCGAACGCCTTCGGGTACTCAACCTCCCGAAGATCCGTTCTCTGTCCTACCGCCTCTTCACTCATAGCCTCAGTCAATCTCGCACCTCGTCTGCACTCATCCGTTTAGCCTGCATCGTCAAACAATGTGCTTTGCCCTACCTTCTCTGATGCAAAGCCGGTTCCATCCATGCTGTCCGCTACAGCACGCACATCCTGTGCACGATCATTCGCTCCCTCTACAGCCCCATCCGCGTCTCCGCCGCCATAAAATCCACCACGTCGCGGAGGTTTCCGGTCTCGCGGAAGACCTTCAGCTGACGGTCCGCGCCCGACCCCTGCGCCAGCATCTGCCGCACATAACCGATCTCGCGCTCGCTGCCGAGCGCCCGCATCTCATCGCCGACAAAGTTCAGGTACTCATCGATCAGCAGGCGCAGCGGCACCTCCTCCTGCTTGCCGAAGTCAATCAGCTTGCCCTCCAAGCCGTAGCGCACAGCGCGGAACTTGTTCTCCATCAGCAGCGCCCGCGAGTACTGCCGGTAGTCCACGTTGAGCGAGTGCAGCCGCCATAGCGTCGCCGCCGTCGCCTGGATCAGCGCCGCGATCGCAATCGACTCCTCCGCCCGTAGCGGAATATCACAGATCCTCACCTCTATCGTGTTGAAGAACGGGTGCGGCCGGATGTCCCACCAGATCTTCTTCGCATTGTCGATGCAGCCGGTCTTAATCAAGAGCGCGACATAGCTCTCAAACTCCGAGTAGCTCGCAAACGCATCCGGCAGATTGGTCCGCGGAAAGTGCTCGAAGACCTTGGCCCTATAGCTCTTGTATCCCGTCTCCATGCCCTGCCAGAATGGCGAGTTCGTCGAGAGCGCTAGAATATGCGGCAGAAAATAGCGCAGCGAATTCATGATCCGGATCGCCGCCTCTTTATCCTCGATCCCCACATGCACATGCAACCCGAAGATCAGGTTCGATCGCGCCACGAGTTGCAAATCCTCCACCACCTGCGCGTAGCGCGGATCGGGGTAGATCTCCTGGGATCGCCAGTCGGCAAAGGGATGCGTCGCTCCAGCCACCAGCATGAGCCCATTCTCCTCGGCCAGCCGCACCATATTCCGTCGCAGGTCATACAAATCCTCAGCCGCCTCCTGGATGTTTTGGCAGACGCGCGTGCCCACCTCGATCACCGACTGGTGCATCTCGGCCTTTACCCGCTCCTCCAGCCGCAGCTTTCCCTGCGCCAACATCTCCGTCGAGATATGCGATCGCAGATCGCGCGTCTCAGGATCGACCGTCTGGTACTCCTCTTCAATTCCAAGCGTGAAGCTGGGCTGCATCGCACTCTCACTCGGCTCGGGACGCCGATCTCTGCTGCGTCTTTACGCTACTTTTCCTTCGCCGCCTTACTCTTCGCGGCAGAAGCTTTGATCGTCGGGCTCGCCAGCTTTTTCACGGGCGTTGACTCTGCCTGTGCTGCAGGCTTCTTCGCAGCGGGATCCTTCTTCGCAGCCACTGCCTGGACCTGCCGCGCAACACCCGGCTCGCCGTTCAGCAGACTCAGGCAGCGAATCTCACTACGCGGCGCCGGATCCTTTCGCGCCTTCTCAACCGCCAGCCGCGCCACCGCCTCCACAATCCAGTGGAAGCTCTCCTGGCCGACCGAATAGAAATCCGCGTCAGGCGCCGGATTCATAAAATCAATGGCGTACGGCACGCCATTTTCAACCGCAAACTCTACCGTATTCAGGTCATACCCGAGCGCCCGGCAGAGCGTCAAGGCATCGCGTTCCACCCGTGCCAGCAGCGCCGAATCATATTGCGGCGGGTCCTGGATATAGCGCTGCTCGTGCGGCCGGCGCGGGTCATACGGCATGATCCGCACCTCCCTCTGCCCGACAACGTAACAGCGGAAGTACTCGTCGAAGTTCACAGCCGCCTGCAGCGTCATGCAGAGATCGCGCGTCAGGTCATAAGACCGGAAAAACTCCTCCCTGTTCTGCACGTGAAAGACGTCGCGCCAGCCGCCGCCATCGTGCGGCTTCAAAAACGCTGGAAAGCCCACGTACTCGAAGACCGCCTCCCAGTTAAGCGGATACTCCATATTCCGCAGCGACTCCGTATTAATCTGCGGCGGATAGTTCTTATGCGGCAGCAGCACCGTCTTTGGCACGGCAACGCCCAGCTTGCTCGCCAGCGAATAGTTGAAGAACTTGTCATCCGCCGACCACCAGAAAGGATTGTTAATCACCTCTGTCCCCGTCAGCACCGCGTTCTTCAGGTACGCCCGGTAGAACGGCATGTCATGCGAGATCCGGTCCACGATCACCGCATAGCCGCACGGCTCGGCCATCGTCACCGCCCCCAGCGTCACCGGTTCCGCCTCGATGTCCTTCAGGCCCATGGAATTGATCTGATCCACCAAGGCCCCCGGAAACGTGTTCTCCACCCCGAACAGCACGCCGATCTTCTTTTTCATCCACTCATCTCCATAGCCCAATGCTGTTCTTCGTTCGCTGTTCTTTAGTTTTGTTCTCTGTTTACCTTTTCTGTTTTTTCCTGTTTTTCTGTTTTCCGTTTTCTGCTTCCCTGCCTGTGCCTTACGCCCTAAGCCCCTAAAAATAATGCTCCACCATCCGCAGCCACACCGGCCAGTCGTGCACAGCGCCATCTCCCCAGATATCCAGCCGCGCTGGAATACCCTTTGCATGCAGCACACCGGCCATGCCCTCGTTCGCGTCTCGGCAGATATCGTGCTCACCGGCGGCCAGCACATAGGTCGCCCGTCTGTATCGGTCCAGATACCAGCCGTCGCTCAGCTGTTCCATGTAGATGGCCGGGGAGTGGAAGTACACATCCTCATCGTAGTACCCGCCCAGAAATCGTTGCGGGTTGAAGATGCCGCTCATCGCCAGAAATCCGAGGAACTCCTCCGGCCGCCGCAGCGCCAGGTTCACCGCATGGAAGCCGCCCATGCTGCACCCGGCCGTGACCGCCCGCAGCCCGCCTCCACGCTGCTGCATCAACGGCAGCACCTCCTCCAGCAGATAGCGCTCGTACTGCATGTGCCGTGCAATGCGCCAGCGGGGTGGAACATCGCCGTTATACCAGCTCTCCGCATCGACCGAGTCCACGCAGAAGATCTGGATGCGGCCCTCGTCGATCTGTCGCCTGACCGCGCCGATCATGCCACGCTCTTCAAACTCATAGAACCTGCCGCAGGAGGTTGGAAACACCAGGTCCGGAGTCCCCTGTCGCCAACCCTCGGCGGCAAAGGTCAGCATCTCCATATCGCGCCCGAGCGCACCTGAAAACCATCTGTGGTACTCCCGCCGCAAACTCGTCTCCCCTGCTACGTTTGCCCGTCTTGTGCCATCCTAGCGCATGGGAGGCGACGCCACTGCAAGCGCGAACCATCGATCCGGCCACCGCAAACCCTGACGGAGCTCCATCGCCGGCCGCGACACTCCGCCCGGCTCCGGTCCTCAATCCGGAGCTTGCGGCTAACCCCCGCTATCAACTCCGAGTCCTTCAAGGCGCCGCCATCCCCGCGGATCGCACCATTACGATCTATCTCCCGGCCGCGTACATTGCCGAGCCCGATCGCCGCTTCCCCGTCTTCTATCTGCAGGATGGCCAGAACCTCTTCGACGGCATCACGTCCTATCTTCCCGGACGTACCTGGCGCGCCCACACTACAGCCGATCGCCTCACCGAAATCGACTGCATCGAACCCGTTATCCTCGTCGGCGTCGCCAACGCCGGCAACGACCGTATGCCGGAGTACACCCCCGTCGCCGACCCACAGCTCGGCGGCGGCCGCGGACCGCTCTATGGAACGCTTCTGCTTCGGGATCTCAAACCGCTCATCGACCGCGAGTTCCGCACCTTGCCGGAGGCGCGACACACCGCTCTCGGCGGCTCCTCGCTCGGCGGCCTGATCTCTCTCTTTCTCGCTCTCGAGCATCGCGACCAGATCGGCAGAATCGCCGTGCTCTCGCCGTCTCTCTGGTGGAACGGCCGCAGCATCCTCCGTCTCGCCCGCCGCGCCAGCGTCGATCCCCCGCTCTCCATCTGGCTGGACATCGGAACGGCGGAGGGTGCGCACCACCTGCGCGACACCGATCTGCTCTTCAGCATCCTGGTCGATCGCGGCTGGGAGACCGGCCGCACTCTGGCCTATCAGCGCATCCCCGGCGGCTTGCACAACGAGGATGCTTGGGCCGACCGCTTCGGCGAGGTACTTGCCTTTCTCTTTCCAGCGGATCGTCCGGCGATTCTTCTCCCCGAGACAGGTTCAGGTTCACAAGACCCGTTCCGCGACCAAACCTAAGTCACTCCCGGTAACCTCTTGCACTCTCTGCGCCGGCGTTGCATCTTCCCCGGCTTTCCGCGATACTTAGGTGTTGCGTGACTGGACAGGGTCTCTCGTCCCCGCGCCTCTTCGGGCTCTTCGCCCTCACCTCGGTTTTGAAAGGCAATCTCCTGTGTTGATGATCCGTTTGTCGCGCGTCGGCGCCCGCAAGCAGCCCCACTATCGCGTCGTTGTGATCGAGAAGGATCGTGCTCGCAATGGCCGCTCCCTCGAAGTCGTCGGCACCTACAACCCACGCACCAATCCGGCAAGCGTTGACCTCAAGCGCGAGCGCATCGACTATTGGACCAGCAAGGGGGCACAGCTCTCCGAGCGTGTCGGCAAGCTCATGTCCGCCGCGCCAGCGGAAGTCCCAGCAGCCTCCTAGTAACCCTCTCTGGGTATTGCTGGGATGTTCGTGAGTGCCCAAAGATCGGTTCGTTCTTCGAACAAACTCCTTTGATGACGCGGTCGGCGACGTAAACTCATCTTCGTGCGGCACTCCACACAGGGTGTCGCGCAGGAGAGTTCATCAGGTTCGATTCCGGACTCTCCTACGCGCGGTTCTGTTCGCATCAGCTCTTCGTCCTCAGATCCCCTATGAGACGGGACGTTCGACAAGAGCATGAACAGTCCGCGTCATTCCCAGGAGGTTGAGAGAATGTCCGAAGCTACGGCTTCCCAGAGTGAACCCGTCGAGCCCGTTGAACCATCGATCGATATGCGGCACTTAGTGCAGGCAATCGCCCGATCGCTGGTCGATGCACCCGATCTCGTCCGTGTGGATGTCATTCCCGATGGGGAGACCACTATCCTTCGTTTGCATGTCGGTCCTGGTGATATTGGCAAGGTAATCGGCAGGCAGGGACGAACCGCACGCTCCTTCCGCACCATCCTCGGTGCCGCCAGTATGAAGCTCAAACGCCGCTACTCCCTCGACATCGTAGAAGCAGAATAGAGGGGCGTCCGCTCTCGGCGCGCCTCCATCCTAGCCTTTCCAAACCTAGACCGTCTTTGCAGCCGTCAGGCAGGATCGGAAGTACTCGAGCGAGCGCTCCAGGCCCTCGCGCAGGCGAATCTTCGGCTCCCATCCCAGAAGCTCCTTCGCCCGCGTAATGTCCGGCCGGCGGCGTAGTGGGTCGTCCTGCGGCAGCGGTTTGAACGTAATCGGATCCCGGCTCCCAGTCACGGCGCGAACCTCCTCGGCGCACTCCAGAATAGTCCACTCCTCCGGATTGCCGATGTTCACCGGCATCACCTCGTCCGACTTCGACAGCCGCACGATGCCGTCGATCAGATCCGAGACGTAGCAGAAGCTCCGCGTCTGCGATCCATCGCCGTAAATCGAGAGCGGCTCGCCCCGCAGCGCCTGCATCATTAAGTTCGAGATAACCCGGCCATCGTTTGCCTGCAGCCGCGGTCCGTAGGTATTGAAGATGCGCACCAGATGCGTCCGCACGCCGTGGTAGCGGTGGTAAGCCATCGTTGCCGCCTCGCTGAAGCGCTTCGCCTCGTCGTAGACCGAGCGCGGCCCGACCGGATTGACATTGCCCCAGTAAGTCTCGACCTGCGGATGCACCTCCGGGTCGCCGTAGCACTCGGAGGTCGACGCGTGCAGGTACCCCGCGCCGTTCCGCTTCGCGATCTCAAGGGTGTTAATCGTGCCTGCCGATCCCACCAGCAGCGTCTCGATACCCAACCGCGCATAGTCCACCGGGCTCGCCGGAGAGGCCATATTGAAGACATAGTCAACGCGCCCGAGATCGAACGGCTGGCAGATGTCCTTCTCCACCAGGCTGAAGCGAGACTCTCCCTGCAAATGATCCACGTTTGCCGTACTGCCCGTCGACAAATTATCCACGCCAAGAACCGTGTTGCCCTCCGCCAGAAGCACGTCGCAGAGGTGTGAGCCCAGAAAGCCCGCTGCCCCGGTGACAAGAATCGTTTGCGCCATCATCGATCTCCCGTGGTTCGTGGTGTAACCGGCCGCCGCGACCCTCTCAGGCATACGGCGGCTTTGTGTCTGTGGTCTGGCGGGTAGACCTGCTCGGCCGCACGCTCACCAGTTTCGTTTTGCCGTCTGTAGAAAAAGAGGATCGGCTAACTGTCAGCCGCTCCCAGAGCTACGCCTGGCGCTGTGGCAGGGTCGCACCGGCAGACTCGCGCGTCGGATGCGCCGTCGGCCGGCCTATGCTGATATAGGTGAACCCCAGCGACGCCATGGTTCCCGGGTCGTATAGGTTTCGTCCGTCGATCACGATTGGATACCGCAGCGTCTTATGCAGCCGCGGCAGGTCCAGTGTCACGAACTCGGCCCAATCGGTTAGCACCAGCAGCGCATCCACGTCCTTCGCGGCGGCATAGGCGTCATCCGCGTAGCGCAGCTGCTTGCCCTCGGGCAGAACCTCCATGGCGCGCTCCTTCGCGGCCGGATCGTAGGCCACGATCGAGCATCCCTCCGCCAGCAGCATACGGATCATCTCGATTGCCGGGCTGTCGCGGATGTCGTCGGTCTCTCCCTTGAAGGCCAGCCCCAGCACGCCCAGCTTCTTGCCGCGCAGCGTCCACAGCGCCGACCGCACCTTGGCCAGGAAGCGCCGCTTCTGCGAGGCGTTGATGTTTTCCACCTCGCTTAACAGATTGAAGTTGATGCCGAACTGGTCGGCCACCGAGCGGAACGCCGCCACATCCTTCGGGAAGCAGGAGCCGCCATAGCCAATGCCCGGCCGCAGAAACTTCGGCCCGATCCGGCTATCCAGGCCTATTCCCTTCGCGACCTGCTCCACGTTCGCCTCCGTCGCCTCGCATAGATTCGACACCGCATTAATAAACGAGATCTTCAACGCCAGGAACGCATTTGAGGCGTGCTTGATGATCTCCGCGCTTTTGATGGATGTATTCAGCAGCATCGGCGGCGCGCCGGCGTTGCAGACACCACCGATCGCCCCCGGCTGGTTGTAGTAGCTGCCGCCGGTCAGCGGCTCGTAGATTGCCCCCAGCACCTTCACGGCCTCCGGCGTATCCGCCCCCACAACGATGCGGTCCGGATGCAGGAAGTCCTCCACCGCCGTTCCCTCGCGCAGGAACTCCGGGTTCGAGACCACATCGAAAAGCCGCTGCTCCACGCCGTTTCGTTCGATCGCCCGCCGGATCCATTCGTTTGTGTAGACCGGCACGGTGCTCTTTTCAACGATGACCTTATAGCTGTTGATCGATCGCGCAATCTCGCAGGCCACCGCCTCGACATACGAAAGATCTGCATCCCCTGTCTCGCTCTGCGGCGTGCCAACCGCGATAAAGATCGCCTGGGCCTCACGCGTCGCCTCCGCCAGATCCGTCGTGAACCGCACTTTGTTGTTGCGGTACCGGTTGAGAAGCTCTGGAAGATGGTTCTCATGGATCAGCGTGTCGCCGCCCTGAAGCGCTGCGACCTTGCGTTCATCGTTATCGACGCAGAGTACGTTATGGCCGATCTCTGCGAAACAAACTGCGGCAACGAGGCCGACATAGCCCGAACCAACAACGGCAATCGAAATGGAGTCACTCATGGGTTTTTGCGGAATTCCCCTTTTTGGTAAGAATACCCGACCTTGGTCGGACACCCTTGCACCTTTGGTCAAAGACCTTTGCACAAAGGTGACATCCCCTTGGGGCCTTCCGTGCGGGGGAATTCGCCAGATGACTCGTGCGCTCAGGTAAACTATCTCCAATGGACCCGCAGAGAGTGCCGACACCGCCCATGATGGGTGCTCCTGAGAGTCTGCCTTCGGCCGGCTCCACAGGAGAAGCTACCCTCTCTGAAGCGCTTCTCACCCTTCGCAAACGCAAATGGGTGCTGATCGTCGCCGGCATCCTGGGCCTTGCGTATGGCGTCTACAAGGTGTTGTCTGAGCCGCGCGTCTACGAGGCCTATGGCCGTATCGAGGTGCGCACTGGATCCTCCAATGAGTTCCGCGTCAATGGAGCCAGCGGCTTCGACACCGGCTCGAATAAAATGCTCACCGAGGTCGCCATTCTCCAGAGCGACCAGCTTATGCTCAACGTAGCCCGGCAGATGAAGCTGCAGGACAATCCGGACTTTCTTGAGGTCAAGGGCCCCGTCCCGCACACCTCGCTCGACGACCCCGCAATCCGTGATGCCGTCGTCGCCCAGCTTCAGGGCACGCTCTCCTTCCAGCTCGTACCGAAGACCGATATCATCCGCATCGGCTACACGTCAATTAACCCCAAGCTCGCGACCGACATCGTCAACACGGTCATCTCCAGCTATATCCACCGCAGCTACGAGACTCGCTTTGAGTCCACGCAGCGCGTCTCGCAATGGCTGCAGAGTCAGCTCGACGATCTAAAGCAGCAGGTCGAAAGCTCGCAGGAGCAGTTGATCCCCCTTCAGCGCAAGCTCGGCATTCTCGGCTTCGATCCCAATCACAATCAGATCTCGAGTGAGGTGGAAGACCTCTCCCGTGCCGCCGGACAGGCGCGGCTCGCTCGCATCATCGCCGAGTCCCGCTATCGCATCATCTCCGGCATGGATCCGGACACCATCACCGGCACCATCGACAACACGCCCGGGACCGTTCCCGGAGAGTTGAACGCGCTGCGCGGACAGATCGCCACGGCACGCGCCAGCTACGCGCAGCTCACCTCCACGCTCGGAACCAATCATCCGCAGGCTAAGGCGGCACGCGCGCAGATCGATCAGTTGGAGCGCGAGATCGCCTCCGAGCAGAATCGCCTGCTCATCCAAGCCAAGCAGAACTACATCGCCGCCAAGGCCAATGAAGAGCAGACCAACGCCACACTCGAACAACAGAAGAGCGAGGCCTATAAGCTCGGCGACGCGCTGATCGACTATCAGCTTCGCCAGCGCGAGTTTGAGACCAACCGTACCCTCTATGAAAGCCTGAACCAGCGGCTTCGCACCGCGGGCATTCAGGCCGGCCTCGAATCGCTCGAGATCGACATCGTCGATCAGGCTCTGCTGCCCTCAACCCCTGTCGTGCAGAACCAGACCAGCACGATCATCACGACGCTCGTCTTCAGCCTGCTGGGCGGCGTGGTCATCGCCTTTCTGCTCGAAAGCCTTGACACCGGCCTGCGCGGCGTCGCCGAGATCGAGCAGATCACCGAACTGCCGTCGCTCGCCGTCATCCCGCGTGCGCGCCGCAGCTCGGCCGAAGAGGCGGCGCAGCTCACAACAGCACAGCGCAACGTCGCCGTCCTCTCCAAGCCGAAGTCGCAGTTCGCCGAGGCCTTCCGCTCGCTTCGCACCTCGCTCATGCTCTCAACGGCCGGCCACCCGCCGCGCATCATGCTCTTCACCAGTGCGACGCCCTCT
>CAXTJC010000068.1:0-9881 GCA_964244225.1 uncultured Acidobacteriaceae bacterium | reverse complement strand
CGCACGATGCAGACGTTGAGGAAGCTGCCGAGGAGAAGGCCGAGAACGAAGGCGGCTAGGTCGAAGAGCGGCATCAGTCTTGAGTATAGTTTGCCGGTTGGGTCTGATTTTGGAGGATCAGAACTCGCCGTGAATGCGGGCGGAGAAGATGTTGACCGGGCCACGGTCGCGGTTGAAGGCGGGGTTGGAGACGTGCTGGTAGTCGCCGGAGAGCCAGAAGGACTTGCGATAGTTGACGCTATAGAAGAGGTCGAGGGCGCGCTCCGCGGCTGGGGTGATGCGGCCATCTCCGATGAAGCCGTCAATACCGCCCAGGCCCAGGTAGGCGATGTGGGAGTTCGAGATCCAGCCGAGATTGAGGCCGGCGCCGGCGACATCGCGCGAGCGGCGCCAGATGGAGCCATTGCCGAGGACGCCTACGGCGACGGAGCGATCGGTCGAGGTGTAGGCGTCCACCTCGGTTTTGCCGTCGGAGATCATGGCGCGGGAGAAGACGCCGATACCGCTAGCGAAGAACTGCTCGCCGAAGACGCCGATGCCGGTTTTGGTGTTCGGCCGGCGCACCCAGCAGAGGTCGGGTGCGGTGGCGTTGTTCGAGCCGTAGTTGAAGCTGGTGCAGGTGGTAGCGTTCTTTGCCGGATCGGCGCGGAAGACGTTGACGGCATCGCTGAAGCGGCCGATGTTCTCGTTATTGCGGTAGGCAAGAACGCGGAGTGTGCCGTCTTTGCCGCGGAGCTGGTGATGGTGCTCGAGCTCGACCTGGTCGCCGTAGAACTTGAGCAGCCGCCAATCGACCTTGAGCTGGTTGGGATCTCTGGGCGGCGTGATGCGGCCGTAGCGTACGGCCCATTTATCCCAGTAGAGCTCCGAGACAAAGCCCCAGGAGTAGCCGCGCGCGTCCGAGGCGAAGTCGTACGCGGTATAGGTGAGGAAGGCTAGATTGAAGATGCCCTGGCGTGGGTCGATGTCGAAGGCGTTTTTGTCGAAGAAGTCGAGGATGCTGAAGTTGCCGGCGACGACGACGAGCCGCCGGCTGTTGTAGGTGGTCCCGAGCTGGGTGGGTCCGGACTCTTTGACAACGGGGTCGCCGCCGAAGCTGAAGGTCTGCTTGAGGTAGGTGCGCGAGCGATAGAGGGTGGGGGTCTCGGCGCCGCCTTTCTGCAGCTCGAAGTCCTGGATGGCGCCGCCGAGGCCTTTGAGCTGGGAGAGCGGGCGCTCCGAAATTAGCTCGGGGACGAAGTAGACCTCACCGCCGCGCCAGAGCCGCGCGCCCAGATAAGCGGTCGCGGTGCCGGTGAAGCTCTGCTCCGGCGTGGGGAGGAGCGAGTTGATGCTGCCGTTCAGGTTCGTGTACGGGGCTGAAAAGGCCTTCTTCCAGGCATAGATATAGGTGAACTGACCGTATGCGTTCCATCGCTCGTTTTCGATGTTGTGCTCTCCGCGCCTGGCCAGGAACTTCATGAAGGAGGGCTGCTCGTCGGGGATTGGGGCCGGGGCGGCGTCCTGCCCGGCGGCTATGGCAGCTGTCAGGCCGCCCATAGCGGGGCTTAGGAGGTAGGTGTGACGAGTCAGCGCGGTGGGCCACAGCTCCGGTGGGGGGGTCGGGCTGATTGTAGCCACGAGGGTTGGAACGGCAGGGATGTGGTCAGATTCGGTTATGGCAACGGGTGCTTCAGGCAGATCTGCGGGGGCAGCCAGGATAGTGGCAGGGGCTTGTTCTGCTAATGCGAGACCTACCCGTTCCTGCGCGACGACACGGGTGGGCGGCAACATGCAGAACAGCAAGAGGATGCAACGGCGCATCAGGGAAGTCTACTGGGTGAAGCTGTTTGGAAGGCGTTAAATTCGGGTGAGGCCGCGCACCGTGTCAGGGCAGAGAGATCGCTGATTTTTACCGGATCGAAACTGCGGCACGGACCTCACTTGCACTCGAACCGGCTGAGGCATTATGTTGTTCTTACACGGGAAAGGAGGATGATCCAGCCTATGAAATCTGACTGTAATAGTTGCATCAACGTACGTGAGGTGACTGAGGCTTAGGGCATTTCGCTCTAGTCCTGGTGGTTTTCATCAGCAGTAGTCTTCCACCGAGGCCCATCCGAAAGCGGGTGCCCTCAGGTCAATCTCAACAGATCACCGCCAGACGGCTCGCAGCTCATTTCTGAGTGCGGGCCGTTTGCGTTCCGGCGTGTGAAACCCGGAGAGAGACATCTATGAATCCTTTGGTGATTGCAGGCCGCGCCTTTCAATCGCGGCTGATTGTGGGAACGGGCAAGTACAAGGACGGGGCTGAGACGCAGGCTGCGCTTGAGGCCTCGGGCGCGGAGATGGTGACGGTTGCGGTTCGCCGGGTGAATCTCGACCGATCGAGCGAGTCGCTGCTCGATTTCATCGATCCGCAGCGCTACTTTCTGCTGCCGAATACGGCCGGCTGCTACACAGCGGATGAGGCGATTCGCGCGGCGCGGCTAGGGCGGGAGGTGGGGCTTTCGGACTGGGTGAAGATCGAGGTGATCGGCGATCAGGCGACGCTGTATCCGGACGTGCAGGCGACGCTTGAGGCGACGAAGGTTTTGGTGAAAGAGGGCTTTACGGTTCTCCCGTATACCTCTGACGATATTGTGTTTGCGAAGCGGTTGATCGATGTGGGCGCGGCGGCGGTGATGCCGCTGGGCGCGCCGATCGGAACCGGTGTTGGCTTGGCAAACAGCCATACGTTGCGCATGATGCGGGAGCTGATTACGGAGGTTCCGCTGATTGTGGATGCCGGTCTGGGGACGGCTTCGGACGCGGCGCTGGCTATGGAGATGGGATTTGATGCGGTGCTGCTGAATACGGCGATCGCGGGTGCAGCCGATCCGATTCTGATGGCGGAGGCCATGCAGCATGGGGTGCTGGCGGGGCGGCAGGCATTTCTGGCGGGCCGCATGCCGCGCAAGCTCTATGCCTCGGCGAGCTCTCCGCTCGAAGGTGTATCGCGCTGAGTCTCCGCGCAGCGTTCTGATGGAGGAGCGGGCGAGCCGGCGAGGGTGGGTGGGGATCCTTGCCAGTCTGTTTGTCTGGCTGCTGTCGGCGCCGGTGCTTGGGATGGCGATGCGCGCGAACGAAGCGGCGTTCGTTGTGCTGGCGCGACGCGAGTCAGGCCGTGCTCACGGCAATATCGCCCTGCTTCATGCGAGCGCGGTGCTCTGGGGACTTGCGTTTATCGGATTGCAGCTGCTGGCTCCGCTGCTTCTGGCGTTTACGCTGCGGGCTGCCTACCGGTTGCGGACAACGGTGTGTTTCACGATCAGCGCGGGGTGCGCGATGCTGCTGGACGGCTTGGGGCTTCTGGCGCTGCTGGTATGGCTGGGGTTAACTCTGGGGGTTGGATAGGATCAAGGGAGTGCGCCGGTTCCGATACACTCCGGATATGCGGGTGTTTGGGATTGACTGCGGGACGGAGTACACGGGGTATGGCGTGGTCGAGATGGACTGCGACGCCCGGCAGCCCAGGCTGCACCATCTGCTGGCCGGGACGATACGGCTCTCGAAGAAGGATCGGACGGCGCAGCGGCTGGCGCAGATCTATGCGGAGCTGACGGGCCTGATCGCTCTGCACACGCCGGACGTGGTGGCGATTGAAGAGGTTTTCTTCTCGGCGAATGCGAAGTCGGCGTTGAAGCTGGGGCAGGTGCGCGGGGTGGCGATGCTGGCGGCGGCGAACCGCGGTGTGGAGGTGGTGGAGTATGCGCCGCTTTCGATCAAGAGCGCGGTGGTTGGGTATGGACTGGCGCAGAAGGAGCAGGTGCAGTTTATGGTGACGAGGCTGCTGGAGCTGAAGACGAAGCCGGACAGCCCGGATGCCGCGGACGCACTGGCGATTGCGATCTGCCATCTGCATACGGCGCAGACGCTCGATCGACAGAGGCCGCATGGCAGGATCTAAAGGCTTCGGCACAGCAGGCTGGATTGGTCTGGGTGCGATCTTTCTGATGACTATCGGATGCGGAATCGGCTTTGCCCAGACGGCTTTGGCGACAGCGGATGAGGTCACGTTCGAGCGGGACTGGCCGGCGCAGGCGACGCCCTACTACCGGATTGCGGTGCGGGGCGACGGGAAGGGAACGGTCTCGACCTCGCGGGAGGTCTCGAACGAGGCCGTGACGGAGATTCATCTGTCGACTATGACACGCGACAAGCTGTTCGCGGTGGAGCCTGTGCTCGCGGGGTCGAAGGGGTGCGAGACGGGGACGAAGAAGCTGGCGCAGACGGGAAAGAAGACGCTGACGCTGCGGCGCGGTGGAAGGACTGTGAGCTGCACGTTCAATTACTCGGACGATAAACGGGTACAGGAGGCGGTGAACGAGTTTGGGGCGATCGAGACTACGGTGGAGGAGGGACCGAAGCTGGCGCATCTGCGGCGCTTCGACCGGCTGGGTCTGGATGCGGAGATCGGCAGCTTTACGGACGCGGTGAAGGCGGGGCGGGCGATCGAGCTGGGGAACATTGCCGAGGTGCTGCGGACACTGGCCGGGGATGGGGAGTTGATGGAGCGGGTGCGGAATCGGGCTACGGATCTGCTGGCGATGGCGGATGCGGGAAGGTAGTTGAGAGTTCCTGAATCTAAGTGCCGATTTCATTGAGATGCTGGCGCGATAGCCCGATGCGGGACTGGGTGCGATACAGCGCGGGCGAGATCGTAAATTACAGCGAAATGCCTGAAGGTGTAGAGCGGTGCGAGCAAACTGCGGTTCTCTCCACTTCGCAAAACGAAGAAGCCGTTTTGCTTCGGTCGAGATGACAGCTCTAATACCGATGAGAAGACTTTCCCGGGATACTCTGATTTAGTCCTGAAACTATGACCAAGCTGACCTCAGCGGCTAAAGTCGCATTGCAAAGAAAGCATTTGCGGCATGGCTAAAGCCATGTCCTTAACGGAGGCCGCTCTATCAGAGTGCTCCTGGATGAATTGTTTACAGCAATGGCGAAGACACGTGCTACCGCGGATTCTCTGCGGGAATGACAGCGAAAAGATGGCCACAGCACATTCAAAGCTAAGTTGCGCTAACGGGAAGGTCTGGCTGACTGTGGCCGAGGAGAAGCAGCGAAGCGGCGCCGGCCAAGACAAGCAGAAGGGCGAGCGTGATCCCGAGAGGCACGGCGCCGATGGTGAGAGGGCTTATCGAAGCCGAGACGAAGGTGAGCTTTGTCGCGACGGGCTGAGAGAGCCACAAGGAGCGAAGAGACCACACCGTGATGGCCAGCAGATAGACGACACCGAGCGTGCGCATGACGAACACAAGGCGGCTGATGCGTTGAAGAGCAGCCTGCCGGCGCAGTTGCTGGGCACGGCTCCAGAGGTCTGCAGGTGACGGCGGCGGCGCTGCGACGGCGTTGATATTGGAGGCATATCGCAGGACGAGGCTTGCGGCTTGATACGTCTGCCTGCAGGAGGTACAGGTTGTGAGGTGAACTCGAAGTGTATCCGTTAGGGCGTTTGTGCGAAGCGCCTGGAGCAGAGTGGGTTCGCGGTCACAGGGGCGGATGTTCATCGGGAGACCTTTCGGGGCTCGAGGAGAGTGGCGGCGTTGGCCCGGGCGCGGAACAGGAGAAGACGGATGCTGAGGGCTCCGAGGCCGGTGATGGCAGCGATCTCAGCGTGACTCATGCCTTCAACGTAGGCGAGCCAGAGGAGTTCGCGCTCGCGGGGTCTGAGGGACAGCATAACGCGCCGGACATCGACCTGGACGTCGAGGTTGACGGAGGCGCTGTTGTCGACGGGTTCGGGGGCGGGTTGATCGTCCTGGCGACGCCAGCGATCGCGAAGGAGGTTGGTGGCGATGCGGAAGAGATAGCGGCGCGCTTCCTCGTCGGGCATGGTGGCGGGCTTACGAATGAGGAAGCGGCAGAAGGTCTCCTGCAGAAGATCTTCCGCGAGATCGCGGCGGCCGGTGACACCCAGCAGATACGCAAGCAGGGGCCGGGAGATGAGGGTGTAGAGGGCGTGAAAGTCCGCTTCACTCGTGGTGCCGGCTGACTCGCGAGGCCAGGGGAGGGCTCGGTTGGACACATCGGTGGTAGGGACGGACATGGAGCCTCCTTTCCTGGCGATTGGGAATTGTTGGGCGCAGGTCAGGAGAGCTTCTGGGCGGTGAGCAGGCCGAAGCGGCTGGAGAGCAGCCAAGTGGCGCCTGCGGCGAGAGCGAAGCCGATGCCGAGGGCGAGGGAGATCGCGCCGAAGACGACGACGCTGTCGGCATAGAGGGCGTGGTGCTGATGCAGCAGGAGGAGCGTGATGCCGAAGACGGTGAGAAGGATTGAGGCCTGGACGCTGTTGAGGATGCTTCTGTAAGGAGAGTTGCGGTGGCTGCGGTCTTCAAGGAGAGTGCCGAGGAAGTCACGCCCGGCGGTGGTGCTGCCGTAGGCGATGAGGCTTTCGGCTGAGGGAAGACGGTCGAGCAGGCGGAGTTGAACACCGGTCTGCATGCGGGCGACGAGAACGTTGCGGATGGAGGCGATGACGACCCAGCAGACCGCGGCGAGGGCCGCGAAGAGAGAGATGGGAACCAGAATGCCGTCCATATTGAGACCTCGTGTCGATGTACGTTTGAGAGTGTGGTTGCGTTCACTCTATATAACGGACGGCGAGGCAAAGAGTTAACAGTCGGGAGTTCAAGGGAAGGCAAAGACAAGGCAACAGCAGAAATAGATTCCTAAAGAAGGTCTGATCAAGTCAAAGAACTTTACTTTCAGTAGAAGTATTTCGCTGGTCCGAACGAAAAGCAGGTTCCTCGCGTTGCTCGGAATGGAAGAAAGAAAAGCAAAGGACTTGAGCAGAGTCTCGATAACGGGATGACGACCAAGGACGCCGATCGTTTCTAAGCGGCTGGTTAGAGCGGCTGGCTGTTGGACTTGACGCTTTTTGCGAGCTTGACGATGGCGTCTGTAGTGGAGGAGACCTTGGAAGGGGCGGTATTGGCGGAGGCGGCGTCGAGCTGCTCTTTGAGCTCGGTGGCGAGGGCGAGGAGCTTGGCGGCGTCGGCTTTGGCCTGGTCCTGGCGCTTCTGGCCGAGCTTGGCGAACTGCACGCGGCGCATGGCGTCGGCGGGGTCTTCGACGGGCTGGCTGTTGTGTACGGTGGGGGTGGGGCTGGCGCCGGGTTGCTGGGTGTGCCAGGAGGGTGGGACGGGCGAGACGCCGATCTGGGCTGCGATGGGGGCGGGCGTAGGTGCGGTGGCGAAGGGGCCAAGAAGAGCGAGGGCGAGAGCGATGCGGAGTTTCATGGGCGGCCTCCTCACGGCGGTACTGAGCCGCCGAAGCGCTTAAGACGCCGCTGCGGCGCTTTACCTAGTGCAACCCGTTATACGCCTGCGAGTGGAGGAGCGGATTGAGCGTTTTGCGGAAGTGCCCGGTGCAGGGCAGCCAGGTCCTCGAGGGAGGCGGCTTCAGCGCGGATCTGCGGGTCGAGCGAGGGTGGCCAGGCGGCGGCGAGCTGACCGGGGGTGAAGCCGGCGTTGCGCAGGTTTTTGGCGAGGGTCTTGCGCTTCTGGGCGAAGGCCTGATGGAGGAAGCGGTCGAAGGGGGCGGGGTGGACGTTCAGTTCGGCGAAGCGGGGGTGGAAACGGAGGCGGAGGACGGTGGAGTCGACCTCGGGTGGAGGGGAGAAGGACTCAGGGCCGAGGGTAAAGAGGATCTCGGGGGTGGCGTGCATCTGGGCGGTGGCGGAGAGGAGGCCGAAGTCGCGGCGGCCAGGCGGGGAGGCGACGCGCTCGGCGACCTCGCGCTGCATCATGAGGACGGCGGAGGTGAGGAGACCGGGTGCGGCGAGGGAGGCGCGGAAGAGGTGGAGGAGGATGTCCGAGGTGATGTAGTAGGGGAGGTTGCCGAGAATGTGGGTGGGGGTCGCGTCGCGTCGCTCCGTGACAAGAGGGAGATGCGGGGATTCTTCGCTGCGCTCAGAATGACAAGCGGGGGGCGATAGGGAGTTTGCGTCGCTTCGCTCCGTTGCCAAGGACGAAGACAGGTGTTCCTCGACTTCGCTCGCAGCTGTGAGGACAACGGCAGGGGAGAAGTAGGTCCCTCCACTTCGCTGCGCTTCAGCCGGGATGACAGAGTCATTTGGGGCTAGGGACGAGTTGGTTGTAAGCAGGGTGGGGAGATCGACGGTGAGGATGTCGGCTTCGAGGATTTCTACGTTGGGATGATTGCGGAAGCGGAAGCGGAGTTCGGCGGCGAGGGCGCGGTCGAGCTCGATGGCGATCAGGCGATGGGCGCGGGTGGCGAGGAGGTCGGTGAGGGCTCCGTGGCCGGGGCCGATCTCGATGACGGTGGCGGCGGAGAGATCGCCGAGTGCGTTGGCGATACGCTCGCGGGCGGAGAGGTCGGAGAGGAAGTTCTGGCCGAGCTTGGGCTTGTGTTTACGGGACATGCTAGAGCAAGGGTACGGGATTGTATGCCGGGTATGCGCAGGGCGATGGCCAAGGCAAACTGCAGGCTTCTCCGCTTCGTGACAGGATCGGCGCTTCGGTCGAAGTGAAAGGTTCAGGTAAATAACTTCTATGTTTGGTGAGAAGTATTTAGCCGGCCGAACAAAAAGCAGGTTCCTCGCGCTGCTCGGAATGGAAGAAAGAAAAGCAAGGGACTTGTTCAGAGTCTTCTTGGATTTTGTTCCGGCTTTGCTAACGGGGCGGGGCGGTGGTTTCACGGAGGATGAGGCTGGTGGAGATTGATTTGGAGGGCGGCTGATTCGGGGCGGGATGGCGTTCGATGCGGGCGAGGAGGGCGGCGATGGCGGCGTCGGCGATCTCGGTCTGGGACATGTCGACGGTGGTGAGGGCGGGATTGAGAAAGGCGGCAAGCTGGATGTTGTCAAAGCCGACGACGGACATGTGGTCGGGTACGCGGAGGCCGCGCTGGTGCAGGGTGCGGAGGGCTCCGATGGCGGTGAGATCGTTCGAGCAGAGGACGGCGGTGGGGTAGCCGGGGAGGGCGAGCAGCTGCGTCATGCCGGCCATGCCGCCTTCGAGCTGATGGTCGCCCTCAATGATGAAGCGCTCCTGTGGCGTGCAGCCGGTGGCGTGCATGGACTCAAAGAAAGCGGTGCGGCGGAGGGTGGCGGAGTGCTGGGTGAGCGGGCCGCTGAGAAAGCCGATGTTGCTGTGGCCGAGGTCGACGAGGTGCTCGACGGCCTGCTGCATGCCATGCCGGTAGTCGACACGGAGCGTGTCCTGGCCGAACTGCTTGCCGGCGAGGTCTTCGGCGGCGATGTCGACGAAGACCATGGGGATGTTGCGGCTGGAGAGCTCTTCGAGGACGGGATCTTCGACGCCGAAGGTCATGATGGCTGCGCCGTCGACGTTGCGCTCGATCATGCGGCGCAGGCAGTGCTGGAGCTCGGAGTCGTAGTTGGTGGAGCTGATGAGGAGCTCGTAGCCGTGGCGGACGGCGGCGGCCTCAAAGCGCTTGATGAGCTCGGGGAAGAAAGGGTTGGTGATGTCGGAGACGAGCAGGCCGAAGAGCCGGGAGCGGCCGGAGACGAGCGCGCGGGCCTGGTTGTTGGGATAGTAGTTGAGGTCGCGGATGGCTTCGCGGACGCGGGCGGCCATGGCGGGGTTAACGGTGGGGATGTTGTTCAGGGTGCGGGAGGCGGTGGCGACTGAGACGTTGGCAGCGCGCGCGACGTCGCGGATGTCAAAGCGGGACGGGGCGGCGGGATCGTCGGATCTCGACTTGCGGATCATTGCTTCTCTGTCTCTCTGGTAGACAAGTATCGGGTTACATGGGTGGACGTCAACCATCGACAGAAGGAAGAGCGCCGTGAGGACAACGGCGCAAGAGCACGGGCGCCGCCATGCCGAAGAAGAAAACAGCGGAGCCGATAAGCGAGTTGCGGGGCTGAT
>CAXTJC010000067.1:0-9885 GCA_964244225.1 uncultured Acidobacteriaceae bacterium | reverse complement strand
ACGCGGCTGTGTTTGTAACCTTCGGCGGTCAGCGCTGTTAGCAGCTCCAACACCTGCTCGCGGCCGCGCGTTTCCATGGTGATGTCGATCACCGTGTCGCCCAGGTTCACCCCGTAATACGCACGGTTGTGCAGCGTATCCACAATGTTGGCGCGATGCGCCGCGATCAAGCGCGTCAGCTCGGCGAGCGCGCCGGGCTTGTCCAGCAGATGAATGCGCAGGCGAATCAGCCGGCCGTCCTGCACCAGACCGCGCTCGATGATGCGGCTCAGCAGTGTGACATCAATGTTGCCGCCGCAGATGAGAACGGCCGTCCTTGCGCCCTCCGGAATCAGCGTCGTCCGGCGCTGCAGCAGCGCCGCCAAAGCGGTAGCACCCGCTCCCTCGGCCAGCGTCTTCTCGCGTTCGAGCAGCACCAGAATCGCCGACGCAATCTCGTCCTCATCCACCGTCACAATCTCGTCAACATAGCGGTCCACAACCGGAAACGTGACCTCGCCCGCGCGACGCACAGCGATCCCGTCCGCAATCGTCGTCGCGGGATCGAGCGTCACCGGTCCGTGCTGCGCAACTGCCATCGCCATCGAGGGCAGGCGCGTCGTCTGCACGCCGATGACCTTGATCCCCGGTCGCGACTCCTTGATCGCGCACGCAATCCCGCCGATCAGGCCGCCGCCGCCGATCGGCACCACGACAGCATCCAGGTCCGGAACCTGCTCCATCAGCTCCAGGCCGATCGTTCCCTGCCCCGCCATCACAGCCGCATCGTCGAACGCGTGGATGAAGTTCATCCCGGTGCTCTCGCGCAGGCGCATGGCCTCGGCGAAGGCTTCGTCATAGTTCGCGCCGTGCAGCACCACCTCCGCACCGAAGTTGCGCGTAGCGGTCACCTTCACCAGCGGCGTCTGCTGCGGCATGACGATCAGGCTGTGAATGCCTCGCCGGGTTGCATGGTGCGCCACGCCCTGCGCATGGTTACCCGCACTGGCGGCGATCACACCGCGCGCAGCCTCCTCCAGCGTCAGCAGCGCGATTCGGTTCAGGGCGCCGCGCTCCTTGAATGATCCTGTCATCTGCAGGTTCTCAAGCTTAAGAAATATCGCGCGGCCGGTCAGGCCGGAGAGCATCTGCGAGTGCGCGCAGGGCGAGTAGTAGATGGAGCTTCGCAGCCGCTCACGCGCAGCCTGGACGTCCGCCAGCGTAATCGCCGGAGAGGAGCTTGGGATCGACATGGTCCTAGACTACGCAAGCACAGGCCGTCTCTCTCGACAAAACCTCGGCTGCCTACTCCCCCAGGTTCTCCAGGCAGCGCTCCAGCCCGGCGCTCAACTCGCGTATCGACTTCAGCGTGAAGCCCTGCCAGAGCTGGTCCTGCAGCGCCTCAAACGCCACCCCCGCCTTCGCGAGCAGACCGTCGCCGGCCTTCGTCAGGGACCACAGCACCAGCCGGTCGTTCGTCGCGTCGCGTCCGCGCCGGATCCAGCCCTCGCGCTCCGCCCGCGCCAGCAGAGCCTGCGCCGTCTGCGGCGTCACACTCAGTGCGCGGGCAAGCTGGGCCCCGGTGCATGCCTTGACCTGCCGGAGGTGAGAGAGTGCCTGAACCTGGGGCATGGTCACGCCCTCCGGACGCAGCTGCTCGTCCAGCCGGCCGCGAACCGCCGTAAGCAGGTGCCGCATCCGCCGCAGGACCTGCTTGGCTTCGCCTTGCCGACCTCCCGTTTTGGGCGAGTGTGTCATATCAGCTTCCTGATACCATAGCAGGAACCTGATAGAGAACGTGGGCCGGCATGGAAGACGAGTGGAAACCGAAATATAACCCCTGGGCGATCGCACTGACCGTTACCCTGGCAACGTTCATGGAGGTGCTTGATACCTCCATCGCCAACGTCGCCCTGCCGCATATCGCCGGCTCTCTCGGCGCCAGTCAGGAAGAGGCAACCTGGGTTCTGACCAGCTATCTGGTCTCGAGCGCCGTTGTCCTTCCCATCTCAGGCTGGATCTCCGACCGCTTCGGCCGCAAGCGCTTCTACATGACCTGTGTTGCGCTCTTCACGCTGAGCTCGATCCTGTGCGGCTTCGCTCCCAGCCTGCCCCTGCTGATCCTCGCGCGCATCATTCAGGGCGCGGGCGGTGGTGGTCTGGCGCCCAGCGAG
This sequence comes from uncultured Acidobacteriaceae bacterium, assembly GCA_964244225.1. Taxonomy (GTDB): domain Bacteria; phylum Acidobacteriota; class Terriglobia; order Terriglobales; family Acidobacteriaceae; genus Edaphobacter. Next base: position 7,732 of record CAXTJC010000067.1, on the reverse strand, counting down.
CAGGCCATCCTGGCCGACACCTTCCCGGTCGAGAAGCGCGGGCAGGCCTTCGCCGTCTACGGCATGGCGGTCGTCTGCGCGCCGGCGATCGGGCCCACGCTCGGCGGCTGGATCACCGACAACTTCAACTGGCACTGGATCTTCTTTATCAACGTGCCGATCGGCATTCTGTCACTCTGGCTCACGCATCGCCTGGTCGAAGATCCTCCAAGTATTCGTAAGCGATCGGCCGATCGGCGCTCCGTCGATTTCGTCGGCCTCGCTCTGGTCGCGTCCGGTGTCGGCTGCCTGGAGTTCTTCCTCGATAAAGGTCAGGAGAAGGACTGGTTCGGCGACCCCATGATCTGCGTCGTCGCCAGCCTCGCCCTCTTCTTGCTGACCTTCTTCGTCTTCTGGGAGTGGGTCCATCCCGACCCCATCGTCGATCTCAAGCTGCTGCGCAATCGCAACTTCGGCACCGCCGTCTTCCTGCAGCTCATCCTCGGCATGGTGCTCTTCGGCTCGACAGTGCTCATCCCGCAGTACCTTCAGGTGCTGCTCGGCTACACGGCGGAGCGCGCGGGCTTCGTGCTCTCTCCCGGCGGTCTGATCCTCATCGTCATGATGATGGTCGCGGGGCGAACGCTCGGCAAGATGGACCCGCGCCTGATGGTCTCGCTCGGCTACGTCGCCGTCGCCGCTGGCCTCTACAACCTGACCCGGCTCTCGCTGGACAGCAGCTTCGGCACAGTCACGCTCTGGCGCATGCTCCAGGTCATCGGCCTGCCGTTCGTCTTCATTCCGATCAGCACGCTCAACTACGTCGGCGTGCCGCGCTCCAAATCCAACCAGATCTCCAGCCTGTCGAACTTTGCCCGCAACCTTGGCGGAAGCGCGGGCACGGCGCTGCTCACCACCTTCATCGCGCGCACCGCGCAGACGCATCAGACGCAGCTCGCCGCAAATGTCATTCCCGGCAGCGCGCCCTATCGGCTCTACATGGACGCGATCTCCGGGATGCTGCGCACGGCAGGCGTCTCCACCGCGCAAACTGCGCAGATGGCCGTTGGATATGCCTACCAGCAGCTGATCCGTCAAGCCTCCATGCTCAGCTACCAGAACGCCTTCTTCGTGCTCTCGGTCGCCATCGTCTCTCTGGCGCCGCTGCCGTTTCTCATGCGCCTGCCGACGAAGGCCGCACGGCCGTCACCCGAGGAGGTCGCGGCGCATTAGTGCGATCCGCCCTTTGTCATCTTGATCCCATTCTTTTGGTTGTCATCCCGTAGGGATCTGCTGTTGCATCTATCCCAGGCTCAATCCCGACGGCGACGAAACGCATTCGCCCGCCCGAACTCTTCACGCAGCTCCGGCGTCTTCAGGTTCTCGCGGAGATGCGCCAGCTCCTGCTCAAGCGCCTGCAGCGCCGCCGCGATCGGACCGGTATTCGTATACGCGACATCGCGCCACATGCTGAACGGGCTCGCGCCCAGCCGCGTCATCTCCGCCAGAGCCCTGCCTCCAACGGCTATGATGTCCGCGTCATCCCCGAACCGTTCTTCGAGCGTCGCCGCCAGAGCCGTCGCCAAAAACTGCGGCAGATGACTCACCCAGGCGCACATCTCATCGTGCTTCGCCGGATCGAGATCTCGGGTACGAGCACCCATTCGCTCCACCCACCCTCGCCACTCTCCGGTCAGCGCGTTCTCCGGCGCAACCGGCGTAAACAACCAGCGAGCCTCTCGAAAGAGCGTCGCCTCACCCAGCGCAGCCCCGCCCGACTCCTTGCCGGCCATCGGATGTCCCGGCAGAAACGATGCCTTGCCCGGCCGATTGAAGAGTGAAGCAGCCTGCCGCGCGATCGCCAGCTTGGTGCTGCCGACATCCGTCACAAGCTGTCCCGCTGAGAGCAACGGAGACAGCCGCTCCATCCAGTCCAGAATCGCCAACACCGGAGTTGCCAGCACAATGACCTCCGACTCGCGCAGCGCGAGAAGCTCTTCCGCGATAGAGTCACCGGAACGATCTTCCCGCACCTCACTGAACGCATCGAGCGCGAGCGCGCGAGAGAGCTCCGCTTCCTCCCGATCCACGCCAAGCAGCCTGCCGCTGAAACCCGCCCCGCGCAGCGCCAGACCGATCGAGGTGCCGATGAGACCTGTACCGATGATGGTTACACTCTCGATCACCCAGGCTCCGCCTCTTCTTTCACTCTCTTGCAGTGTCCCTCGGTAGAGAGGTGTCATCTCGACCAGAGCGAGACAGTCTTATCGTCTCGTGAAGTGGAGAGACCCGCAGTTTGCTCGCACCGGCTGTACATCTTGAAGCACTTTGCCGCTATGCGATCGTTCGCCCGACCACCGCCGCGATGCCGCGCAGCTTACCCACAAGCTCCGTCAGTTGCGCCGGATACAGGCTCTGCGCGCCATCGCTCATCGCCTTATCAGGATTGGGGTGCATCTCCATCAGCAGCCCATCCGCACCCGCGGCCACGCTCGCCATCGCCATCGCCGGAACGAACTCGCGAATGCCGACGCCGTGTGAGGGATCGCCAAACACCGGCAGATGCGTCAGCTTCTTCAGCACCGGGATCGCCGAGATATCCATCGTGTTGCGCGTGTAGGTCTCATACGTGCGAATGCCGCGCTCGCACAGGATCAGGTCGTAGTTGCCACCCGAAAGAATGTACTCGGCCGAGAGCAGGACTTCTTCGATGGTGGCAGCGATGCCGCGCTTCAGCAGCACCGGCTTGCGCACATGGCCAAGCTCGCGCAGCAGATTAAAGTTCTGCATATTGCGCGCGCCCACCTGGAAGCAATCGATATACGGCAGCATGAGCTCGATCTGCGAGATCTCCATCACCTCCGTAATCACCAGCAGGCCGGTCTCGCGGCCAACCTCCTGCAGCAGCTTCAGCCCATCAAGCCCCATCCCCTGAAAGCTATAGGGTGAGCTGCGCGGCTTGAAGGCGCCCCCACGAAGAAACTGCCCGCCCGCTGCCTTCACCTGCTGCGCGCTGGTCAGGATCTGCTCCCGCGATTCCACCGAGCACGGCCCCGCCATCAGCACGATCGTCTCATCGCCCACCACGACTCCATTTGCAAAGTGGATCCGCGTCCCCTCCGGACGAAAGCTGCGGCCCGCCAGCTTGTAGGGCGACGAGATCCGGTACGCATCGTGCACACCCGAGAGCATCTTGAACTCCGTCACCTCAAAGTGGTCCGGCGAGCCCACGCCGGCAAGGATCGTCTGGGTCTCGCCCGTCGTGCGGTGAACGTTGAAGCCAAGCTCCACCATGCGTTCGATCACGTGCTGTATGTGCTCTTCGCTTGCTGCGTCCTGCATCGCTACGATCATGTCTCTCTTCGCTTTCCTGCTTCTACTTTCCTGCTTCTAAAAGTCGGGTGGTCTGTGCCGCCGCTCTACTTCGCGTCGCGCCGCTGCAGCGTTCGCATCACGTCGATGATCCGCTCGAACACGTGCAGCAGCTCCGCATCGGCAAGGGGGCCGGGGTTGAGCTTGCGCACATTGTTGAAGACCTCTTCCTCGCGCCGGGGCTCATACACAGGCAGCTCCGCATCGCGCTTCAGGTGCCCGATCGTGGTTGCAGCCTCGGCCCGCCGACTGATGAGCTGAATGATCTGCTCATCCATCGCATCGATCTTCTCCCGAAGCGCGACTATCTGCATTTGCTCGTCCTGTGCCAAACCGTCCTCCGTGTGTGCGAGTCGTCCGCGATGCACGTCTCTACGCGCTCCATCATAACTTTCCTGCCGCCACGCTCTCCGCCGCGCGCCCGATTTCGCTCCCAACCTCGCGCAGTCCGGCGATGAAGCTGCCGATCGTCTTCGCCGCCTCCGCCCGTTCGCTGCTCTCAATCAACGCGACCAGCGCACTCCCGATAATGGCCGCATCCGCGAACCGTCCCACCGCCCGCACATGCTCCGCGTTCGAGATGCCAAAGCCGACCGCGATCGGCGTCGTCGCATGCTGCCGCAGCCGCGTCACTAGAGCCTCCGCGTCGCTCGCCACATTCGCCTGCGCGCCCGTAATCCCCACCCGCGAGACCGCATACACAAACCCCTGGCTGACTGCGCAGATCGCCTTCAGCCGCGCATCCGGGCTGGTCGGCGCCGCCAGAAAGATCGGCGCCAGCGCATGCTCCCGCATCGCCTCCAGATACTCGCCCGCCTCCTCCACAATCATGTCCGTCAGCAAAACGCCATCCGCACCAGCCTCCGCCGCTCGCGCGCAGAACTCCCTCATCCCCAGCCGCACCACAGGATTCAGATAGCTGAACAGCACCAGCCCCGCGCTGGGCCGGGCCGCGCGCAGCTCCGCCGCCAGCTTCAGCACGTCGAGCAGCCGCACCCCGCGCGCCACCGCCCGCTCGCTCGCCCGCTGAATCACCGGCCCATCCGCGAGCGGATCGCTGAACGGCACACCCAGCTCAATCACATCCGCGCCGCTGTCGATCGCCGCCAGCGCAATCTCGCGCGTCGTCTCCAAATCCGGATCGCCCGCCGTCAGATACGCCACCAACCCCGGTCGTTCTTTAAACTCGATCGCCACAAAATTTCTCCGAACGTTTACGACTACCGTCAGCGTTGCAACTGAATAAATCGTTCAACTGCTTCAACGCCGCACAGCCTTCCGCAAAATCATGCCCTGTTCGCGTTTGAAACTCGTCTGTTCCAAGCTCCTCAAGTACTAGAGATAGAGCAGACTGCAGGACACTGCCTTGCTCGCGGTTGATCCTGACTTGCGTCGTGTTTTCTGAGCCGCGTAACTCTCGCGTTGGCAGCGTGAATCGAATCTCTGAGATGCCGATCCTTTCCTCGAATTCGTGAACCTTGAAGCCGTTTAGGACTTCGTTTGGCACCTGCCAGACCAGCAGATCCAGCACGCTTCCCTTCAGTTCGATGGAATTTTCCGAAGGGGTCATCTTGTCCCACGATTCTCCGCCGGCCCCGTCTCCGCACCGCCCAGCTTCAACTCGCGGCTTAGTATCCCCATATCCTTATCGCCGCGTCCCGAAAGATTCACCATCAGCACCTCGTCTCTCCCCATCGTCGGCGCCAGACGGATCGCCTCCGCCACCGCATGCGCCGTCTCCAGCGCCGGCACGATGCCCTCCACGCGGCTCAGCGTCACCGTCGCCTTCAGCGCGTCGTCATCCGAGCAGGACGTATACGTCGCCCGGCCCGAGTCATGTAGCATCGCGTGCTCCGGCCCAACGCTCGGATAGTCCAGCCCCGCGCTCACACTGTGCGTCAGGCTGATCTGCCCCGCGTCATCTTGTAACACATACGAGTACGTACCCTGCAGCACACCCGGAACGCCGCCGCCCGCCTTCTGGAAACGCGCCGCATGCTCGCCCAGACCGCCGCCCCGCCCACCTGCCTCGACACCGATCAGCCGCACATCGGCATCCGGGAGAAACTCATAGAACGCGCCGATCGCGTTCGATCCGCCGCCCACACACGCCACAATCGCCGCCGGCAGCCTGCCCTCCTGCTCGAGAATCTGCTGCCGCGCCTCCTTGCCGATCACGCGATGAAAGTCGCGCACCATAGTCGGATATGGGTGCGCCCCGAGCGCGCTGCCAAGGATGTAAAACGTTGACCGCACATTCGTCACCCAGTCGCGCATCGCCTCGTTGATCGCGTCCTTCAGCGTCGCCGACCCCGACCCCACACCGCGCACATCCGCCCCCAGCAGGCGCATGCGATACACGTTCAGCTCCTGCCGCCGCATATCTTCGTCGCCCATGTAGATCACACATTCGAGCCCCAGCAGCGCGCACACCGTCGCCGTCGCCACGCCGTGCTGGCCCGCGCCGGTCTCCGCGATGATGCGCTGCTTGCCCATCTTTCTTGCGAGTAGCCCTTGGCCCAGCGCGTTGTTGATCTTGTGCGCGCCCGTGTGCAGCAGGTCCTCGCGCTTCAGGTAGATCTTCGCGCCGCCGCACTGCGCGGTCAGCCGCTTCGCGAAGTAGAGCGGAGTCGGCCGGCCGCAGTAGTGGTGCAGCAGATCGGCCAGCTCCGCCTGAAACGCCGCATCGCCCTTGCTCACCTCGTACGCTGCCTCCAGCTCTTCAAGCGCCGCCATCAGCGTCTCCGGCACATATCGCCCACCGTACTTGCCGAACCGCCCCGCCACCGCCGCTACCGGACTCGAAATCACTGCCTCTGTGCTCATGCGCGCTCCTGTTCTTCCCATATCTCTCGTGCAGCAAAGCAAAGGCCGCGACTGATTAGGTCGCGGCCTTTGCGGATTCTTGGATCGTCTGATTACCTTACACAATTGTCAGATGAGCCTACTCCGCCGCGGCCGCTACTGAACGCCAGTAGCGGAACGTAAACCAGAATTGGCTGGAGGTTTTCACCATCTTGCCCTTTACCTTACATGGCCGAGCTCCGCGCCGCAAGCAGCCTCCGATGCGCTCGCCACTCCTCCTTTGTAATCTCCCACATCTCCGCCGACTGGCGTCCACTCACAAAACCATGGTCTTCGATCCCTGTCATTCGCATTCCCGTCCTCTCCGAAATGCGTCTCGACGCCGCGTTCGCGACCGCCTTCGACGTACGCAATACCGGGAACCCAAGCACGTTGAACCAGAAATCTGTTACCGCAACTACCGCCTCGAGCATCAAGCCCTGCCCGTGCCACGCGAGTCCTAACCAGAAGCCTCGATTTTTCACCTCTCCCCGAGACAGACCGATCAATCCCACCATCTGCTCGGGAGCCTCTCGCAGTCGCAGTGTCCAGTGCCACTCGTCGCCGCGCTCCATCGCAGGCAGCGCCGCATCGCGAAAATAGACCAACGCGCCATCCTCGGGGTACGGCCACGGAACTGAGGCATTCAAATACCGCACAATCTCCCAGTGCGGAAACAGCTCCTGCGTCCGCGCCGCATCGTCGAGTGTCAGCGGCCGTAGAATCAGTCGCTTTGTCTCAAGCTCCACCATCATCGCCCGATCGCTCGTCCCATGCACATCAGCTCGCTAAATCTTCTGCACCCGCTGCACATCCCTGACCCCCGCCACGCGCCGCAACCCCTGAATCAGCTTAGTCAGCTGCCGCAGATCCACAATCTCAATCACAAAGTCCACCACCGCGCTGCCGTCCGCCGCTACCTTCGAGTCCACACTGCGGATGTTCGTCCCCTCATCCGAAATGATCGCCGTAAACTCCTTCAGCATCCCGGCGCGATCGTCGCAGATCACCATCAGCTTCACCGGATACGTCTGCGCCTTGTTCACGCTGGTCTCGCCCGGCGCCTCGGCCCACTCCACCTGGATTCGCCGGTCGCTCTCATACAGCAGGTTCTGCACGTTGGGGCAGCTCCTGGCATGGACGGCCACACCCTTGCCGCGCGTCACGTAGCCCACAATCTCCTCGCCACGAATGGGGTTACAACAGCGCGCGCGATAGACCAGCAGATCGTCCTGCCCCTCCACCTGCAGCGAGTCCGACCCGCGCCCAAAGAAAACGCGCTTCACCGCCTCAGACATCTGCCCGATCGCGTTGCCGACCACGCTCTCGCTCGGCGGCGCCTCGCCCTGCGCGGTCGATCCCGGATCGAGCTTGTTCAGCGCCTGCCGCGCCGAGTACTTGCCGAACCCGATCGCCGCCAGCAGCTCCGGCTCGCCACCCAGCCCATACTCGTTCGCCACCCGCTCATAGTCGGCGCTCACAATCTTCGCCAGCGACACCTTGAACTTGCGCGCCTCGCGCTCCAGCAGCTTCTTGC
>CAXTJC010000066.1:0-9890 GCA_964244225.1 uncultured Acidobacteriaceae bacterium | reverse complement strand
AGACCCGACGGGCGTCACCGGCGGCGCGTCGTCGCTGGAGGCGACGCTGCAGGGCATTACGCTGAAGGCAGACGGGCCGCTGCGGGCGAACCTGCGGAATGGCACCGCCACGCTCGAGCCGCTGCACATCACGGGTCAGGATACGGACCTGCGGGCGAGTGGATCGGCCGTGGTGCTGGGCGTGACGGACCCGAAGGGCGGCAAGCTCGACGTGAAGGCGACCGGGTCGATCAACACGGCAATCGCGCATACGTTCAATCCGGATGTCATCACCAAGGGCAAGGTGGAGTTTCAGATTGCAGCCGGCGGCCGGGTGAAAGATCCGGAGCTGACGGGTACGGTCGACTTCGAGCATGTGGATGCGGCGATCGATGGCGTGTCCAACGGGCTCACCAATTTGAATGGGCAGCTGGTCTTCAACGAGAACCGGCTGGAGGCCAAGTCGCTGACAGCGACGACGGGCGGCGGTCAGCTTACGTTTGGCGGGTTCGTGATGTACAAGGGCGGCGTGTACGCGGATCTTTCGCTGAAGGCGCAGAAGGTGCGCTACCGGCTGAATGGCCTGAGCACGACGGCCGACGCGGACATACGGCTGCAGGGCGGGACCGACGGCGCGCGGCTGAGCGGGTCGGTTTTGGTTACACGCTTCACGGTTGGCGCGGACGTGGACTTTGCGGCGTTTGCGGGGCCGGGTGGCGTTGCGGCGCCGCCGGATCCGAACTCGCTGCTGAATAAGATTCTGCTGGACATCAAGGTGACGAGCTCTCCGCAGCTGGACTTCCAGAACTCGTATGCGAAGCTGGCCGGCACGGTGAACCTGGCGGTGCGAGGGACGGTGGCGGAGCCGACGGTGCTGGGCCGGGTGCAGATCACGGATGGAAGCGCGACCTTTGCGGGGACGAAGTACCAGCTGCAGCGCGGCAATATCTATTTTACGAATCCGGTGCGCATCGATCCGGTGATCGATCTTGATGCGACGGCGCGGGTGGAGAACTATGACGTGACGATCGGGATTCATGGCACGTCGACATCGCTCAAACCGACGTACAGGTCGGAGCCGCCGCTGACCGAGGCGGATATCTTCAGCCTGCTGGCACTGGGCAAGACGCAGGAAGAGGCGCAGATCAGCAGCACGCAGCAGACACAGGCGGGAACTGATCCGACGACGAACGCGCTGCTGGGCGGAGCGCTGAATGCAACGGTGAGCAATCGGGTGTCGAAGCTGTTTGGCGGCGGCAGTGTGAAGATCGATCCGGCCTTTGTTGGCACGCTGGGGAACTCGGGGCCGCGCATCACGGTGCAGCAACAGTTGACGCAGCAGCTCTCCGTGACGTTTGCGACGAGCGTGAATGCGCAGACGCAGCAGCTCATCCAGGTCTCCTACCAGTTGAACGAGAATCAATCGCTGGTTGCAACGCGCGACGAGGTAGGCGTGTTCAGCATTGTGTACAAGCTGCGGCAGCGCTATCGCTGAAACGCCCGGGGTATGCGCTTCAGCGGGAACACGCGTCCAAGAAGATGGTGCGTGCGGCTGTGCAATGAAAAAACGGCCGCTGCGAAGGAGATGCGATGAGCAACCACGAGAGACGATCGGCTTTATTAGGCGTAGCGCTCCTGCTGGCATCGGCCGGTCTTGAGGTGCGGGGAGCGGCGCAAACCGCGAGCGCTACCAGTGCGCAGGCAGGCTCGCCGGCGGATCAGGCGATCCAGGCTGATGTGATGAAGGCGCTCGATAACAAGCGCTTTCAGGACGTGAAGGTTGCCGTCGCGAACGGGCTGGTGACACTGACCGGCTCTGTCGGGGTGTACGCGGAGAAGGAAGATGCGGATAAGAAGGTGCATCACCGCAAGAACGTGAAAGGCGTCGAGAACGAGATCGAGGTAGCGGGACCGGTGGTGGAGGACACTACGCTGCGCAACAAGCTGGCGGAGAAGCTGGCGTACGATCGCGTGGGCTACGGGACGACGGCGTTCAACGCGCTGACGATCGGCGTGCAGAACGGCGTGGTGACGCTGGGCGGCGTGGCCTACGGGCCGGTCGATAAATCCTCTGCGATCGGTCTGGTCGAGAACTACCCGGGTGTGAAGGATGTGGTGGACAACATTGAGGTCGCGCCCGTCTCGCCGATGGATGATCGCATCCGGCTGGCGACGGCGCGGGCCGTCTACGGCGCGCCGCAATTGAACCGATACGCGCTTGACCCCGCGAAGCCGATCCGGATCACCGTGGTGAACGGCAACGTGACACTTTCGGGAGTGGTGGATAACAAAGGCGACAAGGATGTTGCGAATATCCGGGTTAACGGTGTTCCGGGCGTGTTCAAGGTGACGAACAACCTTGAGGTTGCGAGCGGATCGAGTGCGTCAAAGTAGGATTGAATGATGCAGGGACTTTGGAAGAGCACGGCGACGATGCTCGAGATGATCAAGTGGGAGCACTCGATCTTTGCGCTGCCGTTTGCGCTGACGGGAGCGGTGCTGGCGGCCGGCGGATGGCCGCACCTGCGGGTGCTGGGGTGGATTCTGGTGTGCATGGTCTCGGCGCGGTCCGCGGCGATGGCGTTCAATCGACTGGCCGATGCCGATCTGGATGCGGCGAACCCGCGTACCGCGATGCGCGCCCTTCCTGCAGGAACGCTAGGCCGTGGCTTCGTGCTGTGGTTTGTGGTGGCGGCTTCGGGAGTGTTTTTGTTGGCGTCGGCGATGTTGAACCGGGAGACGCTGCTGCTGGCGCCGATCGCGCTCGCCGTGGTGCTCTGCTACAGCTATATGAAGCGGATTACGCGGTGGTCGCACCTGGTGCTGGGACTGGCGCTCGGGATCGCGCCGGCGGCGGCGTGGATCGCGGTCAGTGGATCGCTCGATGCGCGCATCCTGGTGCTGACGGCCGCGGTGTTGCTCTGGGTGGGTGGGTTCGACGTGCTCTATGCGTGCCAGGATTTTGAGCACGACCGAGCTGTGGGACTGAACAGCATTCCGCAGGCATTCGGGCTTGACGGCGCATTCTGGATTGCGCGCACGATGCATGTGGCGATGATCGGATTGCTCTGCTGGCTGGTGGTGCTGTTTGGGCTGGGTACGGCAGCAAAGGTTGGCGTTGGGGTCGTAGCGGCGTTGCTGCTGTATGAGCACTCGCTGGTGAGCCCGAAGGATCTGCGGCGCATGAACGCCGCGTTTTTCACTCTAAACGGGATTATCTCGATGATTTTTTTCGTCGCTGTTGCGGTGGACCGGATGATGGCCCGGTGACGCAGAAAGGCTCGCCACGTGGGCGAGCCTTTTCCGGATAAAGCGAGTTGCTTTAGTAGGTCTTCCGGTCGCGAACTTCATCTGTTTTTCCGGTGATTTTGTCTTTCAGGTTTTCGGCGGCTGAGGTCACCTTATTACGGAGGTCGTGAGCATTGGCGTCTGCGTCGGCGCGCGTTTCGCTGGCGTGAACATTCGCACGAGCATGCGCATCGCTGTTTGCGTCGCTGGCGGCATCCTTGACGTTGCCCCAGGCTTCCTTCGCATTGCCTTTAACCTGATCGGCTGCACCGGAGTTTGCGAGTTCCTGATTGCCGACTGCTTCCCCAATGCCCTGCTTTGCCTTGCCTACAACCTGGTCTACTTTTCCTTCGAATGTGTCAGTGCTCATGCTTGCTCCTAAGATTCCGTGCGGTTTGGACTAGCCTGCATATGGCCTGGCCGTTCGATGCTGGTTGGCACTTAGCTCGTGCCAGAGCATTTCTCCTGATGCTGTGCCGCTGTTCAACTATGGTGGAGGCCATTTTCCTTGGGACAAAATGGCACGGGCTGATACGGCCCGGGGTACACCTTCAGGAGAAATGCGTTAGAGGGCACGACGTCCTGAGAGCAGGTTGAAGATGAGAACGACGATGGCGAGGACGAGCAGGATATGGATCCAACCGCCTAGTGTGTAGCTGCTGACAAGTCCCACAAGCCACAGAACGAAGAGAATGATAGTGATAGTCCAAAGCATTGCCTGGTCTCCTATACGGAACGCCCGGTCGTAGTATCTGCCGTGCACTCTGCGCACAGCTATCCGGCGTACTCGAGATAAGGTGCGGAAGACGATTTTGAGGTTGCCAGAATATGAAAATATTGACGGCAGATGGTGATGCTGATGAAGGCTGCAGAAGGAGTCGCAATCCAAAGATCCATTGAGAAGCGTATGGGCCTCCCGCCCGTCGCAATACGCCGCGTTGCTATTCAGGGCGAGCTGGGATCGAACAGTCATCTGGCCACTCTGGCGATCGCTTCGGGCGCTGCTGTGGTTTCAAAGGAGCGGTCCGCGGAGGCGCTTGACTCTGTTGTGTCGGGTGAGGTGGACGGGGTAGTGCTGCCGATCGAAAACAGCCTGCACGGTTCTGTTGTGGATCATTACGACCTGCTGCTCGCGCGGCCGCTGCGGATGGTGAGGGAGTTGAACCTGCGGGTGCGGCACCAGGTGATTGCGAGGCCTGGGGTGGAACTCGGCGCGGTGCGGCGGGTACTGTCGCATCCGGTGGCGCTGTCGCAGTGCCGGCGATGGCTGGCGGCGCATCCGGAGATCGATGCGGTGACGTTCTACGACACGGCGGGAAGCGTGAAGCACGTAATCGAGGAAGGCCTGGTGGATGCCGCGGGAATCGCGCCTGTGCTGGCGGCCGAGGTGTATGGCGGGACGGTGCTGGCGGCGGATATCGAAGACCACGCAGAGAACTACACGCGATTCCACCTGATCGTGCCGGAATCTGCTCTGCCGGCATGGAGCGACGAGCAGGCGACGGCGGACAAGATGAGCCTGGCGTTTGCGGTGGAGCATCGGCCGGGGACGCTGGTTACGGCGCTCGACCGCATGGCGAAGGCGGGAGCGGACCTGACAAAGATCGAGTCGAGGCCGGTGGCGGGGCGGCCGTGGGAGTACCTGTTTTATGTCGATTTGCGCTTCGACCAGCCAGGTGTTGCGGACGCGGTGGTGCGCGGGTTGGACGACTGCTGCGGAATGGTGCGGGAGCTGGGACGGTATCGGGCGGCCATGTAGCGAATTTTCGGTGTGAGCCGAAGGTGGGCTGGGCGGTTCAGGCTACCCGCGCGTGTTGTGCGCCATCCGCTTTAGGGAAGACACCAGAGGGCAGTTCCTGAATTACGGATGTGGATGCGACCTTTTCCGAGGTGCTTCATCTGATATAAGGAAATCTGACAGAAGGACACTCAATGCCAAACGATTTTGTAAGCGTAATCAAGCCGACAGGAAACAAGTCCAGCCAGGGTGGCGTGGATGGAGAGCAGGGGGCGCGGGCTATTCCGGTCTTGCCGGTGCGGGATACGGTGCTGTTTCCACATGCGGTGCTGCCGCTGACGGTGGGACGAGAGAGCTCGATCCAGCTGATTCAGTCGCTGGGCGAGGAGAAGGCGATTCTGGTGGTGGCGCAGCGCGACGCACGGCAGGACGCGCCGGATCCGACGGACCTGCATGCCGTGGGGACACTGGCTACGGTTCACAAGGTCGTGAAGATGCCAAACCAGAGCCTGTTTGTGTTTGCTGAAGGAAATGAGCGTGTGCGGTTGCGGGAGTTTGTGCAGCGGACACCATTTTTGACGGCGGAGTCGGACGTGTTTGGCGACGTGGAACCGGCGAAGTCGCCCGAGACGGAGGCTCTTGAGCGAAGCGTGGTGGAGCAGTTTCAGCAGATTGTGGCGGCATCGCCGACGTTGTCGGACGATCTTCAGACGATTGCGTTGAATATCGATGAACCGGGCCGGCTGGCCGACTTTATTGCGTCGAATCTGCCCTTCTTAACGACGGCAGATAAGCAGGATTTGCTCGAAACGGCTGAGGTTACGGCGCGTCTGGAGAGGCTCAACAAGCATCTGGCGAAGGAGCTTGAGGTTCAGCAGCTGCGCAATAAGATCCAGAGCGAGGTGCAGGACTCGGTGCAGTCCTCGCAGAGGGATTACTATCTGCGCGAGCAGATGAAGGCGATCCAGAAGGAGTTGGGCGACCAGGACGACACGCAGAAGGATATTGCCGAGCTGAAGGAGAAGATTGAGAACGCGGGCATGCCGGAGGACGTGAAGAAGGACGCGCTGAAGGAGCTGGGACGGCTGAGCCGGATGAATGCGATGGCGGCCGACTATAGCCTCACCCGCAATTACGTGGAATGGTTAGCTGTGCTGCCGTGGTCGAAGACGAGCTCGGCGATGATCGACATTAAGAAGGCGAAGGAGGTTCTGGACGCGGATCACTACGGCCTGAAGAAGGTGAAGGATCGCATTCTGGACTACCTGTCGGTGCGGCGTTTGAAGCCGGATATGAAGGGGCCGATCCTGTGCTTTGTTGGGCCTCCGGGCGTGGGCAAGACGTCGCTGGGGCGGTCGATTGCACGGGCTCTGGGACGGAAGTTCAGCCGCATCTCGCTCGGTGGCATGCACGACGAGGCGGAGATCCGCGGGCATCGCCGGACGTACATCGGGGCGCTGCCAGGGCAGATTATCCAGCACCTGAAGCGGGTTGAGGTGAAGGACCCGGTGTTCATGCTGGATGAGATCGACAAGCTGGGCCGTGACTTTCGGGGAGATCCGGCGAGTGCGCTGCTGGAGACGCTCGATCCGGAGCAGAACAACACGTTCCGCGACAACTATCTGGACCAGCCATTTGATTTGAGCAAGGTGCTGTTTATCTGCACGGCCAACCAGCTGGATACGATTCCGGCGCCGCTGCTCGACCGCATGGAGATCATTGAACTCACCGGCTATACCGAGGAGGAGAAGGTCAACATTGCGGAGCGATACTTGATTCCGCGGCAGGCGAAGGAGAACGGCCTGACGAAAGAAGTGGCGAAGGCGGAACCGGCGGTCAGTGCGATTGATCCGGCGGACGAGAATGCCAACGACGTGGTGCCTGCAGCGAAGCCGACGGCGGAGACGGAGCACAGCTTTGCGGACGTGATCGAGTACCCGACCGAGAGTGTGGGCTTGATTGCCCGGCACTATACCCGGGAGGCTGGCGTGCGTCGGCTGGAGCAGTTGATCGGCACAGTGTGCCGCAAGGTGGCGCGACGGATCGCTGAGGGCGATACGATGAAGGTGGTGGTTACACCGGAGATTGTGCATGAGTTCCTAGGCGGCATCAAGGTGCGTGTTGACACGGAGATCGCGGAGCGGACGAAGCGTCCCGGCGTAGCGGTTGGATTGGCGTGGACGCCAGCGGGCGGCGACGTGCTCTTCATCGAGGCGAACAAGATGAAGGGTAAGGGCGGCTTCACCATGACGGGCCAGATTGGCGACGTGATGAAGGAATCCATGCAGGCGGCGCTGACGTGGGTGCGGTCGAACGCGACCATGATCGGACTGGATGAGGACGTGCTGAAGGATATCGATCTGCACATCCACGTGCCGGCGGGAGCGATTCCGAAGGACGGGCCGAGTGCGGGCGTGACGATGGCGACCGCGCTGGTGAGTCTGCTGACCGATGTGCCGATTCGGCCGCTGCTGGCCATGACAGGAGAGATTACGCTGAGCGGCAATGTGCTGCCGGTCGGCGGGATCAAGGAGAAGTTCCTGGCAGCGAAGCGGGCGGGGGTGCGGGACGTGATTCTGCCGATCGATGTGAAGACCAACGTCGAGGAGGATTTGACGAAGGATCAGGTCGAGGGCATCACGATCCACTACGCGACGCGGTTTGAGGATGTGCTGGCCGTGGCTCTGCCGCAGAGCTCACGCGAGGCAAAGCAGGCGGACGATGTTCGCGACGAGTTGCTGCAAGCGACAGCCTGAGCCGTTCGTCAGGCGCATACAGAGCGGCAGTTCCTTGGGGAGCTGCCGCTTTTTTCTGCGCGCGCGACAAACTGCTGAGGTGGATTGCGCCTCTCAGGAGCAGGAGGCACGACGAGCGATGGCGACGACAAAGAAGAGTGCTGCAAAGACACCGAAGAGCATGCCGAAGGCGGGGAAGGATCCGAAGGGCGGGCTGACGGATGTGGGGCGGGAGTTTTTTGCAAAGACCGAGGGTGCGCACCTGAAGCCCGGGGTGAAGGACAAGGCGGATACGCCGGAGAAGATGATGCGGAAGGGGTCGTTTCTGCGGCGGCATTATGCCAATCCGCCGGGTCCCGTTGTTGATGCAAAAGGCGAGCCGACGCGGCAGGCGCTGCAGGCCGCGGCGTGGGGTGAGCCGGTGCCGAAGAGCGAGGGGGATGAGAAGAAGCTTGCGGCCAAGGGGGCGGAGCTGCTGGAGGAGTATCACGCGGTGAAGGGTGACGGGAAGGCTTCCGCAAAGGCTGTGAAGAAAGGCCCAGCGAAGAAAGCTTCGGCGAAGAAGACCGTAGAAAAGAAAGCTCCGGCAAAGAAGGGAGCCGGGCAGAAGGGAGTGCCGAAGAAGACGGCGGCGGCGAAGCAGCAGGCGGCGAAGGCGATTGCCAAGCGATCGCGGTAGGGACGCCGCCTGACCGGGCGCAGGAGAAAAGACACGAAGCAGATCCCTCCGAGACGACAACGAAGATGGATTTTGCCGCCGTTTCGAGTGCTCACGGACTGCTGTTCTCTCGTTTATGGAAACTCGCATCCGCGTATGCTTCTGGCTATGCGGGTGCGGGTTCTTTTTTTTGGAGTGCTGCGGGATCTGATGGGAGCGGCGGAGCGAGATTTCGAGATGACGACGGGTGCGACGGCGGGCGATGTGGTGTCGCTATGCGAGCGAGGAAAGACGGAGTCCGCGCTGTGGAGATCGCTGGCGGTGGCGGTGAACCAGGAGTATGCGGGGCGGGAACGGGCCTTGGCGGAGGGCGATGAGGTTGCGTTGCTGCCGCCGGTGAGTGGCGGGCGTGGAATGGAGTACGTTTGTTGCAATCTTCACGTCTAATGAGCGGATGTCCACAGAGCAACCAGTGACGGAGAAACCTGCGACGGAGCATGCGGCAGAACAGAAAGTGATGGAACGGGTCGCGCTTGTGCGGGATCGGATCAGTGCAGCTGCTGTGATGGACGCGATGAAGGCGGGCGCGGATGGGGCGGTGTGCGTGTTTGATGGGATCGTGCGGGATAACACGCGCGGGCGGCGGACGCTCTATCTCGATTACACGGCGTATGAGGGGATGGCGCTTGAGCAGATGCGTGGGCTGGCGGAAGAAGCGGTGACGAAGTTTGACGTGCGCGAGGTTGCGATCCTGCACCGGCTGGGACGGCTAGTGGTCGGCGAGACGAGTGTGCTGATTGTGGTGGCGAGCGCGCATCGCGGGCCGGCGTTTGAGGCGTGCCGGTGGGTGATCGACACGCTGAAGAAGACGGTGCCGATATGGAAGAAGGAGTGGTTCGAGGACGGGGCGGTATGGGCGGATGGGGAGCCGTTTCCGGAGGAGATTGTGAGTGGGAGTGCGGTGAGGTGAGAGGGCCGGGAGGAGTCAGGCGGCTGCCGAGAGACTTGTGGCGCGGTCAGAACCCATGTCTCAGAGGCGAGACGTGGGGCATCCGATGTTTTGCTGTCGAGTGGGTTGCGTGCATAGCTGTTCTGGGTTTAGTCCTGCTGGGGGTGGGATGGGCGCAGGCGCCGGTGGTGCGGCGACCACCCTCGGGGACGGCTACCGGACAGGCGCCGCAGGGGATTGGAGATTCGGACATTCCGACGATCCAGGTGCAGTCGCGGCTGGTGAACGTGGCGGTAAACGTTGCGGATGAGCATGGGGCGCCGGTAGGGGATTTGCAGAAGGCCGATTTTGCGATCAGCGAGGATGGAAAGCAGCAGGCGATTGCGGTTTTTGAGAAGGAGTCGGCGACGCCGCTGTCGATTGTGCTGGCGATCGATGGCAGCGAGAGCGTGCTGCGCAACGAGCGGCTGGAGCGCGAGGCGGCGAAGCGGTTTGTGCGGGCGCTGCTGCGGGAGCAGGATGAGCTGGACCTGATGGAGTTCT
>CAXTJC010000065.1:0-9946 GCA_964244225.1 uncultured Acidobacteriaceae bacterium | reverse complement strand
CGTCATCGACGATGCCGCCATGCTGCTCAGCCGCCGCCGCGACCTGCTCGCCGCCACTCAGCGCTACGCCGCCGGCGACCCCGCGCAGTATGGCCATCGCACCCGCATCCACGGCGACTACCACCTCGGCCAGATCCTTCGCGCCAAGAACGACTTCGTCATCCTCGACTTTGAGGGTGAACCCGCGCGCTCGCTCGAGGAACGCCGCCGCAAGCAGTCCCCGCTCAAGGATGTCGCCGGCATGCTCCGGTCGTTCAGCTATGCGGCGTTCGCCGGCCTTGCCCGCTTCGCGCAGCGCCGCCCGGAGGCCGCCCGCAACGTCGAACCTTGGGCGCAGCTCTGGGCCAACGCCGTCTCGACCGCCTTCCTTGCCGGCTATCGCCAGGTCGTCGCCGCCGATCCGGCCCTCCTTCCCGAGCCCGTTGTCGCACAGAGTATGCTCGACGTAAATCTTCTCGAAAAGGCCCTCTATGAGCTCCAATACGAACTGAATAACCGGCCGGACTGGGTTCGCATCCCGCTCGCCGGCATCCTTGCTCCCCTGACTTGATTCCCGTGCTGATTCAAACCTGATTCTTTTTTCTGCCGCTCGACCGAATCACCCATTTCCAGAGACTGCTCCCTATGGCCAACACTGAAGCCGCAACACTCCCCGCACCGACCCCCGCCGCCGTTCCTTCGGGCGGCCTGCTCGTTGCGCTCTCCTCCACCTCGCCTGAAAATCTTAGCGCCACCCTGGCCACACTGGCAGAGGCCTTCACCGGCCAGTCCGTCCTCGTCATCTCCCCCGACACCGTGCCACAGGACGAACCGCTCGGCTCCAATCTCACGCTGCTGCCGCCGGGCGACAACGCCGTAACCGCGGGCTCCTGGCTGCTCACCCCGCCGGAGCTCCTGGGCGCCTTTCGCCAGATGGCCATCCACGGCGCGACCGCTGGCCTCATCCTCGGCCCCGAGGCGCACTCGCTTGCTCCCGCCGTCCTTCGCTTGCTGGCGGACTCCGTTCTTTCGGGCGGCGCCGATGTCGGCGTGCCCGACTATCAACTCGGCCCGCGCGAAGGCCTCTTCAACTCCGCCCTGCTTTATCCGCTCTCGCGCTCGCTCTACAACGCGCAGCCCCGCTTCCCGCTGGCGCTTGACCTCGCCGTCTCCCGCCGCGCCGCCGATCGCCTTCTGCCCGGCACCCAGAAGACCAGCTCGCTCCCTAACGGCATCTTCTGGCCGGTCGCGGAGGCCGTCGTCGCCGGCATGCGCATCGAGCAGGTTGAGGTCGGCTCGCGGTCTCTGCCCACGCCCACCATCAGCGATCTCAACACGCTGCTGGCCCAGATCGGCGGCTCGCTCTTCGCGGACATTGAAGCCAAAGCCGCCTTCTGGCAGCGCTCCCGCCCCAACCAGCCTCCGCTCACAGACACCCGCCTCGCCGCCGGAACCGACGAGCCCGCCGACGTGCAGGCGCTCATCGAAGACTTTCGCGTCGCCAACACTAACCTGCGCGAGATCTGGTCGCTCGTCCTACCGCCGCAGTCGCTCTTCGGTCTGATGAAGCTCTCGCAGCTCGACGCGCCGGACTTCCGCATGCCCGCCGCACTCTGGGCCCGCATGGTCTACGACTTCATCCTCGCCTTTCGCCTGCGCACCCTCAACCGCGGCCATCTGCTCGGCGCGCTCACACCGCTCTATCTCGCCTGGGTCGCCTCGCATCTGCTCGTCATCGATAGCGGCATTCCGCCTGAGCAGCACGTCGAAGAGACCGCCGCGGCCTTTGAAAGCGAGAAGCCCTACTTCGTCTCGCGCTGGCGCTGGCCAGACCGCTTCAACCCCTAACCCACACAGAGATTAGACTCAAGCTCGAGAGACACACCCGCTGTCGTAACAGCCGCGAAGGAGACACCCCATGCCGCAGGTTCCTACCAACATCTATGATCCGGTCGTCGTTCCGCATCCGTCCCTGTGGCACCAGGTCGGCGACTCGCTAAGCGACTCCATGCACCGCTCCTTCGTCAAGCTGGCAAGCTTTCTTCCGGGTGTTCTCTCGCTCCTCATCGCTGTCCTCATCATGACCGGCGTCGGCGCTCTGCTCTCGATCGCGCTCCGCCGCATCCTGGTCAAGATCAACTTTGACGAGCGGCTGAACCGTAATAACAACGCCAGCCTCTCGGACTTCTCGCCCGCCCACAGCCCCACGCTCCTCGTCACCCGCATCGTCTTCTGGGGCTGCGTCCTGCTCGGCTTTGTCATCGGCATCTCCGCGCTGGACGCCTCCTTCTCGAACAGCTCGCAGGTCTCCATCTTCCTTCTGCCCTACGTCGCACACTCCATCGGTGCCGTCTTCCTGCTCGCCGCCGGCACCATCCTGGCGCGCTTCCTGTCGCGCTCCGTGCTTATCGGCGGCGTCAACGCCAAGCTGCAGTACGCGCGCTTCCTGTCACTCGGCGTCAAGTGGCTCGTGCTCACCCTCACCGGCGCCATGATCCTCGATCACCTCGGCATCGGCGGCACCATCATCGAGCTCGCCTTCGGCATCCTCTTCGGTGGCATCGTGCTCACGCTGTCGCTCGCCGTCGGCCTCGGCTCCCGCGACATCGTCAGCCGTTCGCTCGAGCGAACCGCAGACCGCCTGCCCACGCTCGACCCCAACAGCCCCGCTCCGCGACCAACCCCAACCCCCGCCAGCAACCTGCGGCATTTCTAGCCGCGGCAACCGATTCATTGGTTGTTCTCCCGGCGTTCTTGCTGTCATTCCGGGGGATCTTTCGTTGTCATTCTGAGCGCAGCGAAGAATCCCCGCACTTGCTTTTAATGGACGGAGCGAAGCGACGTACATCCCTAAAGACCAGCCGCAATCACACCAGCTGCGTCAGACCCCTTATAGCAACATCGGAGCCGCTGCCATCCTCTGCCTAAGTCCCCGCAGGCGTCGCCGTTGCTTCTATCATCGAGGCTGCAATGCTCTCCGCCTCCGCTATCCGTGACGCTCTCCGTGACTGCTACGATCCCGCCCTGCCCTGCAACATTGTCGATCTCGGCCTGATCCGCAGCCTTGATGTTCAGTCCGACGTCGACGCCCCCGGAGCAGGCATCCCTGGCGTCCCCGAAAGGGTGCACGTCCACCTCGCCATCACCTCCACCAGTCCAACCGATGACTCCATCGCGCAGCTCTCGGCGCAGATCCGCAATCGCCTCGCCGGCCTTGAAGCAGTCAGCCGCACCGACATCGTCTTCGAACACGAGCCCGCCTGGTCGCCCAACGATATAACTCCGGCGGGCCGTCGTGTGCTCGGGCTCGACGGCAACCGAACGCTCGTCCAGATCCGCTGACCATGCCCGCTCGCCGCCTCAAGGCCGTTCCTCCTCAAAGCTTCAGCCGTCCCGCATCGGGTGCCGCAGCCACGCCGCCCATCCATCCCTTCGATGCCCGCTTCGGGACCGATACCGGTGGCCTCATACCCCGTGTCGATCTCCGCACCGGAGCCCCCGCGGATCGATACGTCACCGCCTACTACGCCGTCGCCCCCTCCATCCTCAGAGCGCTCCTCGACCTCTGGCAAACTCGCACCGAACCGCCCTTCCCGCTCGATCGCTATACCTTCCTCGACGTGGGCTGCGGAAAAGGCCGAGCCATCATCCTGGCCGCGGAGAACCCTTTTCAGGAGGTCATCGGTATCGAGCTCAATCCCTCGCTCACCGCTATCGCTCGCGCCAACCTCGCCGCGGCCGCCGATCGCCCCGATCGCCTCGCGCCCATTCGCCTTATCGAAGGCGACGCGCTGACCACGCCTCTTCCCGCGTCGCCCACCGTCGTCTTTCTCTTTCACCCTTTTGAAGCTCCAGCCATCCGCCGCTTTCTGCGCCTCATCGAAGCACACTTTGCCGTCCGGCCCAATCAGCTCGACATCCTCTACGTCAACGCCGAACATGCGGCTATCCTCGACCGCAGCCCCGCCTTCACCCGGCTATGGGAGGGCCGCGTGCCCATGTCGACTGAAGATCATCTCGCCGATCTCAAAGAGATAGCAACGCAGCTCGACTACGGCTCAACCGGCGACGAGCTCTGCGCCATCTTTCGCTTCACCGGCCGCCAGTCAACCCGCGGCAGCCGATAAACCCACAGCTCTCCTAGTGCTTCATAACCTGCTCATTACCTCCCGAGATGCCGTCATCTCGACCGAAGCCGTGCGGTTTCATCGTACGGCGCAGCGGAGAGACCCCTGTATTCTCATCGTTGTCGCTACTGATCAGGTTAGATCGCGAGCGCCCCCGTCGGGAAGTTCGCCAGGTCCGGAAACACACTCGCCAACTGCGTCGCGTTCAACCCCATCCAGCCACCCACGCCTGCCGTCATCTGTGTCACAGAGGTCGTCGGAATCCACGTCCCCAGCGTACCCAGGTCCGAGCTCCCGCCCAGCTCCAGCACCGGCATCGTTCCCAGCACCTGCCCTCCCTGGATTCCACCTCCCAGGATGATCTGATGGTTGCCCCACGCGTGGTCCGTTCCCTGCGTGGAGTTCGCCTGCATTGTGCGGTTGAAGTCCGAGTGCGTGCAGATCAGCACCTGGTTCGTCAGCCCCAGCTCATCGAGTGCCGCCATAAAGGCGCCCAGCCCCGCATCCAGGTCCGCCAGCTGCGCCGCATGCGCGCCCCACTGGTTCTGGTGCGTATCGTAGCCGCCCTGCGTGCAGTAGAAGATCTGCCGCGATGCCCCTACGATCGATCGCCCCGCCATCACCTGCGCGATCGTCTTCAGCACATTGCCGAAGCCGCTCGTCGGAAACACGGTCTGCAGGCCGCTTCCCGCTGCCTGCGCCTGCCGCAGCACCACCTGCTGCTTCGCTGAGAGCACCCGCAGCTGCGCCGCCTGCGCGATGATCGCGTTCGGTGACTGGCTCTCCGCCTGCGCGACCGCCAGGATCGCCGCATCCATTCCCGTCGGCAGCGCAACCAGGTCGCCGCCATCCGCCTGCACCGCAATACCCTGCACCACGCTTCCGACCGTGAAGATGCTTGACGGCCCTGCATCGAGCAGCGCCGGAAGCGATCCCGACTGCGTCGTCAGCAGATCCGCCATGCGCCCGCCCCAGCCCGTCACCGGAGCCGCCGACGTCGTCGCGCTCTCCCACTGCGCCAGCTGCTGTGGGTGCGACAGCAACGCCTCCGGCAGCAGCGTCGAGTCCGCCAGGATCTGCGCCTTCGTCGCCGGTGTCCGCATCGGCCCGATGTTCGCCACAAACGAAGCCCGCTTCTGGTTGTAGAGCGACGACACGTTCCTGAGCGACGGGTGAACCGCATAGCTCTTACCGTTCGACGTGCCTGCCAACGCCAGCAGCGTGCCCTGCGAGATCGCCAGCGTGTTCCCGCGGATCGTCGCGTACTCGTTGTACTCGGCCGAGTCCACCGGGATCAGCGTGTTATTGCCGTCATTGCCCCCGGGCAGGCTTACCAGCACTACCGCCTTGTAACTGCCGGCAGCCTGCGCAAACGCCTGCGAGCTGAGAAGGTTGAGCCAGAGCGGCGCGGAGGCGCCAGCGAAGCTGGCCTTCGACACACGAGAGAGAAACGTTCGACGATTGATCACAGGGGCCCCTTTTAGTGCACAACGTTGTAAGAATCGCTATTCATCGCGAGAAAGATCGCGGCTGCAAACGCATCGTTCTGATTGGAAATACCGGAGCAGTAGTTCAGAATCTCGCTCTGCGTTGCAGGCGGCATCTGTCCATGAAACAACTGGTGGTTCAAGCCGGTGATCAGGTCCGGCACATTGGTAAAGGCCGTAAACAACCAGGAGTTGGCCTGGTACTGCGGAAGAAACCCACTCGTCTGGCCGCTGATAATTCCCCAAAGATATTGCGCCCGGTGCAGCTGGGTGAGGTTGTTCAGCAGGTCGAACTGCGGGCTGTTGATCGTCGTTCCCGGTATCTGATACGTAGCCGGAAAGAAGCCGAACACGGAGTTCGGGTGCCAGAAGTCTTCGCCCAGCTTGCCCGGCAGGTACACCGGCTCGCCATCCCACTGCGTCTGTTGCAGAGCATTCATGGCAAACGCCTCGAACAGCAGCGGATCCTGTAGAAATCCATCGTTTGCGGCAACCTGCGCCGTATCGCCGGCGCGTGCCTCAGGGTCCAGCAGAATCGCGCTCACGATAGCAGTCATATCGCCTCGCACACCCTTGCCGTTATTCACAAAGACTGCCGAGATTCGCCCGACATAGGCCGGAGTCGGATTGCTCTTCACCAGCTGCTGAATCAATCGCACAGCTACAAACGGTGGCAGATTGGAATGGTTGAAGATCGCATTCAGAGCCGCTGTCCGGTCCGTGGTGATGTCCTGCCCCGCCGGCAGGCTAACCGATCCAAACAGAGTCTTGGCCCCGTGGTCGTGGTATTGATCGAAAGGCGCCAGCGGCTGCGAAAAATCGATCCCGTACGACACATATTGAGAATTGACCACCGGCCCATAGTTCCAACCGGTAAACGCTCGCGACAGATCGAGGATTGTGTTCTGATCGTATGTCGGAATCACCTCACCATTCGCGGTCCTCTGCAGCGAGCCATCATCGTTCAGCATGGAAGTCCCTAGCGTAAACAGCTGCATAAACTCCCTGGAGAAGTTCTGGTTCGGATGAGTCGTCCCACTGGTCATATTGTTCCCGGCAAGATTGAGAAACCCGGCCATGCGCGCGTCGGACACCATATCGTTCATCAACTGGCGATAGTTTCCCAGCGCATCCGCCTCCAGCTTCATCTCCCACGGGGCATACGATGGAAACTCATCAAACGTCCCCTGGTTCACGATGAAGGTCTGCAGCGCCATCGCGACACGCAGGCGAAGCAGCGAGTTTCCCGCGGCCACCGCCTGCAGGTACGGATAGCGCGGCAGCCCGGGCGGCGTGTAGGTCACGCCCGGCAGCTTGATCTGCTCGTTCAGAAATCCCTGAAAGCCAACCTGCTGTATATGCTCCACCAGCCCGGGCCGCGGCCCAAATGCCGCCTGCGTCGCAAACCGCGCCGCCGCATCGTAACTCGTCGCGGGCTTCAGCAGAGTGATGCTCTTTGAGGTGCTGCTGACCGACCCGGACTCCGGCACCACAGTAAGTGTCGCCGTCGTTCCGGTATGCCACGGCGGCAGATAACCATGCGCTGTAAGCGATGCGGCCGAGTTGAACGTCGTCTGCATCGGCCTGCCATCCAGCATCACCACGGAGTTGGTCGTGTATCCGCTTCCTGACAGAGAAAACGTGACCCATCCTCCCGTCACCTTCGACGGCGAGATCACACTCACCACCGGAAAAACCGCCGGAACCGTCATCGTTGCGCTCGACATTCCGGGATTCGGATTTGTAACCGTTACAGGCACTGAACCATTCTTTGGCGCGCTTAGAACCGCGATCGCTGAGATCCAGCCCTCGTTCAGATACGTCGTCTGCATCGGCCGGCCCTGCACCGAGATCACCGTGTTCGGCAGAAATCCATGGCCATGAATCGCAATCGGCGTCGCGATCTGCGTAAACGACGATGCATTGATCGCGTCCGGCTTCGGCCGCGGATTCGTGATCGTCACCTGCAGCTGCGCCATCGTCGGTCCCATGTAGTACACGATGGTTGCTATCGCCGGCGTAGGGACATTCAAGGGCGCCGTATAGAAACCTGTATTGCTAATCCAGCCCGCATTATTCCCGCCGGAGGTCCAGTATCCATTCGTGGCTGGAACGCCGTTCTTTGACACGCTGAACTGCACCGTGTCGCCCGCATGTACCGTCGTAATTACAGGAGAGATAATCGTGTCCGTCACGATTGTTGCTTGTCCCACCATCTCCCTCTCCGCGCCCATCGCAAAGAGAAGCAGGAAGAGGTAAGACAGAAGAGCGATCGGTCGAGTTGTTGTTCGAATCGTCATGCGGGGCCCTGGTCGTGCAAAGATGCGCAGGTAGACCGAGTACCTCCGCACGGGAGATAGGCCATGTCTTACCTTCGTTGTCACAGGGTGACACCACGGCTAAAGCACGTACATGACCACTTTGTGGGATGGCCGTATATCCTTCGCTTTCTGTGCATTGTTCTGCACTATGCCTTTTGACCGTCCTGCACGCGCCTTCGCTTTCTTCCCGAAGTTACGAAGATTCTTCGTACGCAAGCCATCCCACACGTGATCTTCGCCATCCGAAGCCGCGCATTCAATCACAGGCTGTTCACTGCCAAAAGTCAGCTTTCTACCGGTCCCACCGGACCACCAGCAGCCGCTCTTCCTCCGCCTCACCCAACCCCATCGCGATCTCCGCCGTAGCCATCGCCACCACGCTCTCAAAGCGCTCACCCCACTCCACTATCACCAGCGCATTCCCCTGCGCCGCCATCTCTCCAAGTCCAAGCACGGCAATCTGCTCCTCGGTCTCGAGCCGGTAGAGGTCCAGATGAAACAGGTGCACCTTCGGCCCCACGTACTCATGCACCAGCGTGAACGTCGGACTCGTCACCTCATCCTCGGTCGCCGCGCCCAGCGCCTCCGCTATGCCCTTCACCAGCGTCGTCTTTCCCGCGCCCACCTCACCCCGCAGGATCACCAGTCGCGGCACCGGCATCAGCATCTCGGCAAGCGTCACCCCCAGTACCATTGTGCCCGCAACACTCCGCGTCCGCAGCCGCTTCTCCCGCCGAAACTCTCCGCTCACGCGCCCGCCTGCACGCGCGGCTCGCGCATTCCACAGATCCACGTCAACCCATCTTCATCCCGCACCCGATAGCGAAACGCATCGCTCAGATGCGCGACCGTATCCGTCGCCAGCAGCGTGTGCTCGTCGCGCCTGACTCCCGCATCGCCGCCAAACACCGCAAAGTCCGCCGCAAGTCCATGCAGATACACCGCCGCTTCCACAGCGCCGGCAACGTCCTCTCCGTACTGCCCCAGCATCGCCGCCACAACTCCCGTCAGGATGTCGCCGCTTCCGCCCTTCGCCATTCCCGGATTCCCCGTCGTATTCACCGCCACGCGCCCATCCGGATGCGCTACCAGCGTGCGCCATCCCTTCAGCACCAGCGTCACCCCATGTTCCACCGCAAATCGCCGCGCCACGCCGATTCGGTCCGCCTCCACCGCCTTCACCGTCGTCCCCAGCAGCCGCGCCATCTCTCCCGGATGCGGCGTCAGCACCACCGTCCGCGGCGTCTCCTTGCCCGCGGCCCTCCCGCTGTACTCCGTCAGCATCTCGGCCTTCCCGGCGAACGCATTCAGTCCATCCGCGTCGATCACCACCGGCACCGCCGTCCGCGCCAGTATCTCGTGCACAAACGCCGGCGCATCTCCCTCGGTCGAAAGTCCCGGCCCGATCGCCAGCACCTTGATTCCCTGCATCAACCTGTCCAGCCTCTCGCCCGCGATCGCCGCCAGCGATACCGCGCCCGACTCACCCTGCGCCAGCGGAACCGTCATCAACTCCGGCGTCACCAGCGCCACCGTATTCAAGATGCTCTCCGGCACCGCCGCCGTCACCAGCCCCGCCCCCGCGCGCAGACACGCCAGCCCTGCCATCGACGGCGCACCCGCCTTACCGTAGCTCCCACCGATCAGCAGCACATGCCCAAACCTCCCCTTGTTGGAATTAATATCCCGCCGCCCCTCCGTCAGCGCCTTCGACGCACCCGTCCACGTCAGCCCCTGCTCGGAAACGATCGCCGCCTCCGGCGATCCAATCTCCCCCACCACCACAGCACCAAACACCGCCCCCGGCGTCAGATGCCCAAACACATGCGCCAGCTTTGGAGCCGTAAACGTCACCACCGCCTCCGCCGGAAACGCCACCCCCGCCGTCTTCGCATCATCGCCGTCGCTTCCATCCGCCGCCTGCGCGATCGCGTCTGCATCCCATCCGCTCGGCAGGTCCACCGCCACCACCGGTACCGTCAACGTCCGCACATCCTCCCGCACCGCCGCCGCAATGCCGCGCACCGGCGCT
>CAXTJC010000064.1:0-10075 GCA_964244225.1 uncultured Acidobacteriaceae bacterium | reverse complement strand
GCCCTGTCACTGCTGCTGCGGCCAGAGCAGGCGCTGCTGACGGTAGCAGTCCTTTCGGCGATGCTTGCCGTAGTCTGGCGGCGAGATCGTGCGCGAACCCGCACGGCATCTCCGTGGCGCATGATCGCCCCGGTACTGGGTGCAGCGGTCTGCGTTATAGTGCCGCTCCTACCCTGGACCGCCCGAAACTGGCACACCTTCCATCTCGTGCAGCCGCTCGCCCCCCGCTACGCGACAGACCCAGGCGAGCCGGTCCCGCTCGGCTTTCAGCGGTGGTATCGGAGCTGGGCGATCGACTTCGCCTCGACCGAGGAGGTCTATTGGAACTATGACGGTACGGCCATCGCCATAGCAGACCTGCCGTCGCGAGCCTTTGACTCGCCCGAGCAGAGACAGCAGACGCGGCAGTTGCTCGACGACTACAACGCAACCACCAGCCCCTCGCCGCAGCTTGACGCGCGCTTCGAAAACATAGCGCGGCAACGCATCCGTTCTAGCCCGGTCCGCTACTATGTGCTGCTGCCCGCGGCGCGTCTTCTAAACATGCTGCTGCGCCCGCGCACTGAGCTGACCGGCGTGCAGCTTGCCTGGTGGCGATGGCGCGACGGCCACGCCCAGACTATCTTCGCAAGCCTGTACGCCGGGCTGAATGCGCTTTACCTGGTGCTGGGAGCTCTTGGCTGGCGCAGCTGGCGGAAGTCAGCATGTGGAGAAGAGAGCGTGCTACTTTGGTCCCTGTCCGCCTTCGTCCTTCTGCGCTGTGCGCTTCTACTGACGCTCGATAACTCCGAGCCCCGCTACACGCTCGAGCTGTTTCCGATCCTGATCCTCTGCGCATCCGCGCTGCTCCGGGAACGCACAAGCACTCCGGATCCAGGGCAGACATCTAGTGCGACGTTTTGGAGTCCGTCTTGATCGCGTATCGCTTCGTATTCACGCTCTGGTTCGTGCGAATGTGCGTGTAGACGGCTGTCTGCGTATCTTCAGACGAGAAGAAGAACTCCTGCTTGAGCGAGATCGCCCGCGCTGGATCAACCCAGATCGTCACATGCGCGATGCTGCTCCGCTGTGCCGGATCCTTCGCAACCAAATCGAGCTTCTCCACCTTGACCGCCTGCCCGCCGTCGTCCATCGATTCGGTTCCCTGGTCGGTAATAGTCCACGTCTTCTCAAGATCCTTGCCGCTACCGCCGAAGCCGAGCGTCAGGAAGCTCTCATACTGTGCCTGATTCGTTCGGCCATCAAGCTCCGTCAGATGATTCGGGCCGGGCTCGAAGATCCGCAGGCGACCGTCCTTGTACTCAACAACCTTGGCCTCGGGTGGCGCGATCACGGCGCCCATCTGCAAGGTAGTGCCCGACTTCAGGAAGTAGATGGTGCCGTTCTGGGTCGTCGTCTCGCGAACCACTCGCTGGAAAGTGTCTTTGCGGAAGTCAGCCTCGGCTGACTTGAACTTCAAACTCGCAGCGTCCATCTGCCGCAGAATCTCGTTCAGATGCTCCGGAGCGCTCTGAGCCGACGCGCCGGCGCTGAGCAAGAGAGCACTCGCCAACAAGAAAGATGCTGCTGCAGCATGCCGTACCATCATCGCTCCTGACCTCTTGTGATTTCGATGCGCAGCGACGAGAAAGGTCACTCGCGAAGAACCCAGACGTTGTATGCGATGACCTTGCCCGCGGCGTCCTTCACCGGTTCATAGTGCTCCAGATTAACCTCGCCCGAGATGGGTTCGATGAGGCGCAGAAAGGCCTGCTGCCGCTGGGTCTCGGACTTCGCGTCCGCCATATCTTCCGCACGAATCTGATAAACGAAGCGGCTAGTACCATGCCGGCTGCCGGCCTCTTTCACCAGCACCTCGCTTGACTGCAGTGCCACCGTCTCCGCCGGTCGGTCTTTGAAGTCGATCAGCCGCGGCGATAGAAAAAGGAATACCAGGATCAGCGTCACCATCACGTCGTAGTGCAGACTGCCGCGCTCGTAGGTCCAGAACAGATAGCTCCGCAGAAGCTTAAGCATGAGCACCTCCGCGCGGCGGCTGCTTGCCAATCACAGTCTCGCCACCCATGTAGGGCACCAGCGCCTCCGGGATGCGAACCGTTCCATCCACCTGTTGGTAGTTCTCGAGCACCGCAACGTAGGTGCGTCCCACCGCCAGACCGCTGCCATTCAGCGTGTGCAGAAACTCCGCCTTCTTCGCACCAGCCGGTCTGTAGCGAATGTTAGCCCGCCGCGCCTGGAATGCCTCAAAGTTCGAGCACGAGCTGATCTCGCGATACAGCCCCTGCCCCGGCAGCCAGACCTCCAGGTCGTACGTCTTCGCCGCCGCAAATCCCATATCGCCCGTGCACAGCAGCATCCGCCGGTACGGCAGACCCAGACGCTCCAGCACCGTCTCCGCGTGCCGCGTCAGCGACTCGTGCGCCGCGGCAGAGTCCTCCGGCCGCACAAACCGTAGCAGCTCCACCTTCTGGAACTGGTGCTGACGGATCAGCCCGCGAACGTCCTTGCCGTAACTTCCGGCTTCACTCCTGAAGCATGGCGTGTAAGCGGTATACGCGACCGGCAGCTCCGCCTCGTCAAGCGTCTCGTCGCGAAACAGGTTCGTCACCGGAACCTCAGCTGTCGGAATCAGCCAATGATCGCTCTCCTGAAACTCGCCCGCCACATACGCGCCCTTGTCGTCGCAATGGAACAGATCCTCGGCGAACTTCGGTAGCTGCCCGGTCCCGAACAGGCTCTTTGAATTGACCATGAACGGCGGCAGCACCTCGGTGTAACCATGCTCGCGTGTATGCAGGTCCAGCATGAAGTTCGCCAGCGCCCGCTCCAGCAGCGCTCCCTGGCCCATTTGCACCACAAACCGTGAGCCGGATATCTTCGCCGCGCGCTCGAAGTCCAGCACTCCAAGCCGCTCGCCAATCTCCCAATGCGGCAGGGCAGGAAAGGCAAACGCCGGTTGCTCTCCCCAGGTCTTCTCGACGCGATTGTCGTGCTCGCTTTTCCCGACCGGAACATCACTCGCCGGCAGGTTCGGCACCGACTGCATCATCGTCCGCAGCCGCTCATCCGCCCGCGCCGCCGTCGCCTCCAGCGCCTCCACCTCGGTCTTCATCCCCTTTGTCTGCTCGGTGATCGCCGTCGCATCGCCTCCGGCCTTGCGCAGCGTCGCAATCTCGCCCGTCAGCCGGTTGCGATCCGCTTTCAGGCTCTCGACTCGCGTAATCGCATCGCGTCGCTCCGCATCGATGGCCGCAAAGTCGCCCAGCACCGCCGCCGTCTCCGCCCCACGCGCACGCAGCCGTTCTTCCACCAGGCCCAGATTCGCCCGTACATAGCCAAGATCAAGCATCGATTAAACATTCTAGCGTCCTGCCTCCCCGCTCCTCTGCAAGTCCTGCCCCATGTACGCTTGAGGTATGCGAAAGCTAGCCGCCGCCCTGCTATCCCTCGCCCTGGGCTTGCCCACCTCTTCCGCCCACGCCGACGCCTACGACGGCTCCCCGAAGCTCGTCATCGAGCTCGTCATCGACCAGTTCCGCGGCGACTTCCTCGACCGCTATCGCGCCGACTTCACCACGCCCTCCGGCTTCAATCTCTTCCTCAAGCGCGGCGCCTACTTCACCGACTGCTACTACCAGTACGCCAACACCATGACCGCTCCGGGCCACTCCACCATCGGCACCGGAGCCTATACCGACGGCCACAACATCGCCCTCAACGAGTGGTGGGACCTTGAACGGTCGACCTCGCACCCGGTGTCCTCGGTTGAGGATGAGCAGTACCAGATCGTCGGCGACCATACCGCCAAGGACATCGGCACCTCGCCGCGCAACGAGCTCGCCAGCACCCTGGGCGATGAGGTCGTCCTCGGCTCCCGCGGCCAGTCGAAGCTCTTCGGCATCTCGCTCAAGGACCGCGCCGCCATCCTCACCTCCGGCCACACCTCCACCGGCGCCTTCTGGCTCGACCACGACTCCGGCCATTTCGTCTCCTCCACCTACTGGGGCCCGCAGCTCCCCGCCTGGGTCCAGACCTTCAACACCAGCGGCCGCACCGAGCAAGCGCTTAAAGAAGCCAACGCCAAGCCTGGCCACTTCTACGAAGAGGTCGGCGCCAGCGCCGCCAGCGTCTCCTATCTGCTCGACTTCGCGCGCGTTCTCATCGCCGCCGAGAAGCTCGGGCGACGCAACACCACGGATGTCCTCACGATCAGCATCTCGTCGACCGACATCCTCGGCCATAAGGTAGGCCCAGACGCCCCCGAGCAGCGCGCCATGATCGACAGCATCGACGTCGATCTCAACAGCTTCTTTATCTGGCTCAACACCCAGGTTCCCGGCGGCATGGGCTCCGTCTGGGTCTCGCTCACTGGCGATCACGGCATCGGCCCCACCCTACCCGCCGCCGCCGCCGCGCACATGGCCGCCGCCCAGTACAGCGTCCCCAGGACCATCGCCGCACTCGATGCCGGCCTGAACGATCGCTTCTCCCCTGGCAAAAAGCTTCACTACATGCTGCAAAGCGAGCTGCCCTACTTCACCCTCGACCCCCGCGCCTTTGCCAGCCAGAAGATATCCGAACAGACCGCCGAGAACGCCGTAGCCGATCTGCTGCCCGCCGCCGTCGCCGCCAGCGTACCCGTTGGCGGAGATACCGAGCGCCTCCCGCCGCGCAGCCTCGTCCGCCACACCTACACCCGCGTCCAGATGGCCGCAAATGAGCTTCCGCCAACCCCGGAAGGCCGTCGCATCGCCCAGAGCTACTCGCCGAACGGCGGCTGGTACGTTCTCTTCACGCCCAGCCTCTACGCGCAGACCTCCGCCACCGGCACCAACCACTACACGCCCTACAGCTACGACCGCCACGTCCCGCTTGCCTTCTTCGGCACACCGTTCGTCACCGGCACCTACCACGACGCCGTCGAGCCCGTCGATATCGCCGCCACCTTTGCCTCGCTGCTGCGCGTCAACCGCCCCTCCGCTGCGGTTGGCCGCGTCCTGACCGAAGCCCTCCGTCCCGAGCCCGCGAACCCAGCCGCCAGCATGAAGCGAGCACCCCTTCACGGAGCGACAAATTGAGCGACGCACCCGCACCCAAGCCGAATCCGTCCAAGAGCTCCGATAGGGGCCCTGACATGCGCGTCAGCGTCGCCGGCATCGATCTCCGATCACCCGTCATCGCCGCCAGCGGCACCTTCGGCTACGGCCTCGAGTTCGAGGACATACTCTCGCTCGATCGCATCGGAGCCTTCGTCACCAAAGGCCTCTCGCGCGAGCCCATGGCCGGCAACCCCGCCCCCCGCATCATCGAGACCGCCGCCGGCATGATGAACGCCATCGGCCTCCAAAACGTCGGTGTTCGTGCCTTCATCGATGAGAAGCTCCCCAAGCTGCGGAAGATTAAAGGCCTCATCACCATCGCCAACGTCTTCGGCTTCACCATCGAGGACTGCATCGAGGTCATCCACGCCCTCAACGACGCCGAAGGCATCGCCATGATCGAGCTCAACGCCAGCTGCCCCAACACCAGCCACGGCGGCATGGTCTTCGGCACTAACCACGAGCTGCTCTTCGAGCTCGTCAAGAAAACCAAGGCCGTCAGCCGCCTGCCGCTCATGGTCAAGCTCTCGCCAAACGTAACCTCCATCGGTCTCATGGCGCGAGTCGCCGCCGACGCCGGCGCCGACGCCCTCTCGCTCGTCAACACCTTTCTCTCGATGGCCATCGACATCGAGACCCGCCGCCCCCGCATCGCCAACGTCACTGGCGGCCTCTCCGGCCCCGCCATCAAGCCCATCGCTGTCCGCATGGTGCACGAGGTCTCGAAGGCCGTCACCCTGCCCATCGTTGGCATGGGCGGCATCCTCAACGAAAGGGATGCAGTGGAATTCCTGCTTGCCGGAGCCACCGCCGTCGAAGTCGGCACCGCCAGCTACGCCGATCCACGCGCCGTCGAGAATATCGCCACCGGCCTCAGGAAATGGTGCGTCACCCACGCCGTCCCGCGTGTTGCCGATCTCACCGGGGCCGTCATCCTCTAAATGCCCCAGAAGAAACAGGGCTGCCTCCTCAACTAAACTCAAGGACGTGAACCTCTCCAGCGATCTCAAACCCATCCGCCGCGCCCTCCTCTCCGTCACCGACAAGACCGGCCTGGTCGAGTTCGCACGCGTCCTCTCCAACTATGGCGTCGAACTGGTCTCGACTGGGGGCACCGCCCGCGCTCTCCGCGAGGCCGGCCTCCAGGTCCGCGACATCTCCGACCTGACCGGCTTTCCCGAGATGCTCGACGGCCGCGTCAAGACCCTTCACCCAAAGGTTCACGGCGGCATCCTGCACATCCGCGGCAACGCCGGGCATGAAGCCTCGATCGCCGAGCATGCCATCCAGCCGATCGATATGGTCGTCGTCAACCTCTATGCCTTTGAAGCAACCTCAGCAAAACCTGGCGTTCTGGTGCATGACCTCATCGAAAACATCGATATTGGTGGCCCTTCCATGGTGCGTTCCGCCGCGAAAAACTTTGAAGATGTCGCCATCGTGACGGCCGCTGCGGACTATATGTCACTCAGCGCCGAGCTCCAGGCCACCTCCGGATCCCTCAGCCGCGCGACGCGCTGGCGCCTTGCAAAACAAGCCTTTGCAACAACCTCCGCCTACGACGCTGGCATTGCCACCGCCCTTGAAGCGCTCTCCACCGCCGAGTCTGACGCTCCCGCCATCCCGTCTACCGACCTCTTCCCTCCCACACTCCGCATCCTCTATCCCCTTGCAGGCACACTGCGTTACGGGGAGAACCCGCATCAGAAAGCAGCCCTCTATGCAGATGGCAGCGGGAAGGGAATTGCCGCTGCCCATCAACTTCAGGGCAAGGAGCTCTCCTACAACAACCTCGTCGATCTGGACGCCTGCTGGGAGCTTGCCAGCGAATTCGACAGCCGGGCAGAGGCCGCGGTCGTCATCATCAAGCACACCAATCCCTGCGGCGCTGCAACCGGCCGATCCGTTCTGGAGGCCTATACCCGCGCGCTTGAAGCCGACCCTGTCTCGGCCTTTGGCGGTGTAATCGGAGTCAATCGGGAGGTCGATGGCGAAGCGGCCGAGGAGATCGCCAAGCTTTTTGTCGAGGCGATCGTCGCCCCCTCATTCACACCCGAAGCCCTGACGCGATTCAGCACAAAGAAGAACCTCCGCCTGCTGACGATCGACCCGGCGCCAGGCAGACGGGTCTATAAGCAGGTCTCCGGCGGCATGCTGGTGCAGGATGCGGACCGAAAGCAGGTCACGGACGCTGACCTGACCTTCCCGACCAACCGAAAGCCAACTGCCGAAGAGCTGCGCGCCCTTCTCTTCGCCTGGAAGGTGTGCAAGTACGTCAAATCGAACGCCATCGTCTACGCTCGTGCGATCGGCGCTCGCGCAGAGGGTGAGATCTTCGGTCAGACCGTCGGCGTTGGTGCCGGTCAGATGAGTCGCGTGGATGCAGCGAAGTTCGGCGCACAGAAGGCCGTTCTGCCGCTGGCCGGGACAGTTGCAGCCTCCGACGCCTTCTTTCCTTTCCCGGATGGCCTCGAGGTGGTGGCCACAGCCGGCGCGACCGCCGTGATCCAGCCGGGAGGCTCCGTACGCGATCCGGAGGTGATTGCTGCCGCGGACCGGCTCGGCGTTGCTATGGTGTTTACCGGAGTTCGCCACTTTCGTCACGGCTGACCATCGCCGCGGCTCTCATCCCCCATCCGGGTATGGGCCGATCGCCAAACCTGCATCTATAATCCGGCCAGACGATTCGCGTCGATCGCACCCTTGCATCCAAGGCCTAAAGCGCTCCGTCTAATCACTGTGGCCGATCGTTTCTCAGGCTCGTCAGGACCTCTATGACCTTGTTTCACAGCGCATGCACCGTCCGTCTCCGACTCTTTGTTGCCACGGCGCTGTTTACGGCCGTCTTGCATGCCGACGCGGCGCAGACCACGGCGAAGCCACAGACGCCGGCTACGACTCAAACGCCTGCCACGGCAGGATCGGACCGCAGCGCCTCCTACTATCACTACGGGCTTGCACATCTTTACGAGAACATGGCGGTCAACGCAGGCCGCAGCGACTACGCCTCGCAGGCGATCGACGAGTACAAGCTCGCTCTGAATGCGGATCCGAACTCGAAGACGCTACAGGATGGACTGGCCGATCTCTACTTCAAGCTCGGCCGCATTCGCGAGGCTGTCACCGCAGCGCAGCAGCAGGTCACCAAGAATCCGAACGATCTGCAGGCGCATGAGCTTTTGGGCAAGGTCTATCTACGATCGTTGGGCGATATGCAGACGCAGCAGTCGGGCGAGATGCTGCAACTCGCCATTGCCGAGTACGAAAAACTCGTTCAGCTCAAGCCGAACGACGTGGAGACACACCTTCTGCTCGGTCAGCTTTACGGCCTCAATCACGACTCCGCCAAAGCGGAGGCGCAGTTCAAGGGAGCGCAGAAGATCGACGCCAACTCCGAGGAGGTCGTGCTCAACATCGCGCGTCTGTACACAGAGCAGGGTGACTTCCGCCGCGCCGCGGATGTTCTCGCCGCCGTCCCGCAGGAGGATCAGACGGCACGCATCGAGTTTGCGCTCGGGGCCAGCTACGATCAGCTCAAGCACCCGAAAGAGGCGGCTGCGGCCTACCGAGCGGCTCTTGACCTCGACCCGGAGAACGCCCTCGATACAGAGCGAGGTCTGGGGAGTGCGTTGCTGTTGGACGGACAGCTCGACGAGGCGCTGAAGGTCTTTCAGCAGATCGTCACAGCGGAGCCGCAGGACGCGCAGTCGCAGATTCGCATCTCCGAGATTGAGCGGCGCCAGGGACATTACGAGCAGGCGCTCGAAACCCTGAACAAGGCCAAATCGCTCGTTCAGGATTCAACCGAACTGAGCTACAACGAAGCTCTGATCTATGACTCGCTCGGCCGTTACGACGACGCGATTACCCAGCTGAGGCAACTGCTCGCAGCATCGACTCACCCGGACGGCAACTACAGCGACCCCGAGAAATCGAACCGCTTTCTATTTCTCGATCGCCTCGGTGCGATCGAACGTGAGCAGGGCAAGACAGCTGAGTCCATCAGCTACTACAAGCAGATGACAGCTCTGGGCGGAGAGTTCGCGCTGCGCGGCTACCAGTCTGAAGTGGATACCTACCGCGAGGCGCATCAACAGCGGGAGGCAACCGCAGTCGCTGAAGAGGCGGCAAAGGCGTTGCCAAAGGATCGTGGCGTGCAGCTGATGTACGCTGGCCAGCTTGCCGACACAGGCAAGGTGGACGAGGGCTTTGCGCTCGCACGGACCCAGCTGAAGAACGCTCCCGAAGATCGTGAGGTCTATCTCGCGCTCGCGCAGATGGACGTTCGGCTGAAGCGCTGGCCGGATGCAGAAGGGGAGCTCAGCAAGGCAATGGCGCTCGCCACCAAGCCCGACGAAAAGCTTAATATCTATTTCCTGCGCGGGACCCTCTACGACCGCCAGAAACTTTACGATCAGGCCGAAGAAAACTTCTCGAAGGCGCTCGCCATTGATCCACAAAACGCCACTATCCTGAACTATGTTGGCTACATGCTCGCCGAGCGCGGTGTCCGTCTGCCGGAGGCGACCGCGATGATTCGCAAAGCGGTCGACCTCGATCCGCAGAACTACGCCTTTCTGGACTCGCTCGGCTGGGTTTACTACAAGTCAGGCCAGTACCCGCAGGCAGAGCAGTATCTGCGGCAGGCGATCGAGCGATCGAGCTCCGACCCAACCGTGCACGATCACCTTGGTGAAGTGTATGAGAAGACCGGGCGACTAAAACTGGCGGTCGAACAGTGGGAGCGTTCAATGACGGAGTACGCTCACTCGCTGCCCGCCGACGCTGATCCTGATGATGTCTCGAAGGTCCAGCACAAGCTGCAGAATGCCCGCGTGAAGCTTGCTCGTCTCAATCCCGGACCGGCGGCCAAGGCCTCGAAGCCATAGGCCTTTTCGCTCCAGTAAACTAGCAGCTATATGCTGGCTGATCGCACCCATCGCTGCGCCGTCACAGTGGCTGACGGAGACCCGCTG
>CAXTJC010000063.1:0-10089 GCA_964244225.1 uncultured Acidobacteriaceae bacterium | reverse complement strand
CCCGCTCCCGGCAAAGAAGTCCAGCACGATATCCCCCGGATTCGAGTGCACCTTCACGATCCGCTCCAGCACGCCTACCGGCTTCTGCGTCGGATACCCCGTCTTCTCCCTTCCCGTCGGGCTCACGATCGTGTGCCACCACACATCAGTCGGTGTCTTGCCCGCCGCCGCCTTCTCCGGTCCAACCAGCTCGGGCGCCATATACGCGATCCGGTCGCACGCCTCCAGGTTGAACGTGTACCGCTCAGGATCCCGCGTGTACCAAAGAATGTTGTCGTGTTTGGCCGGCCATCGCGTCCGCGCCCGCGCGCCATAGTCGTACGCCCAGATAATCTCGTTCTGAAAGCATGCGCGCCCGAACACCTCGTCGAGCATCACCTTCGCGTAGTGCACCTCCCGGTAGTCGATATGCAGAAACAGACTTCCCGTCTCCGCCAGCACACGCCGCGCCTCCACCATGCGCGGCCGCAGAAAGCCGATGAAGTCGTCATAGTCATCCACATATCCACCGCCGCCCGCACCCGCCTCGCCCTCGCCGATCCGCTCCGTCCGGTACCGCCTTCCGCCAAAGCCCACGCGGTCGCCCGCTTCATCCCGCACCGTCCGCATCCGCGCCCGCGTCTGCCGCCGCCCCGTGTTGAAAGGCGGATCGATATAGATCAGCGCAACGCTCCCCGTCGCCATCTCTTGCAGCACCGGCAGGTTATCTCCCCACACAATCCGGTTCATGGCCACTCGTATCCAGTCATACATTGCCTCATGCGTCATCCCCCGATCGTGTCTTTGGCCAGACTCGCCTGCCCGTGTACAGTTCTGCCAGACTCATCTTCTCAGCCCGTGCCTGCCCCCAACCTCATCCACGCCATGCTGACCGATATCGGTCGCTCCCGCAGCCATAATGAAGACGCTTGCGCCATCTCGCCCGAGATCTGCGCCTTCGTCGTCTGCGACGGCATGGGCGGAGCCGCCGCGGGAGAGGTCGCCAGCCGCCTCGCCGCCAGCACCTTCCTCACCCATCTCGGCGCCCCATCTACAGCGAACACCAAGCCCCAGACTCGCCTTCAGACAGCCATCCTTGCCGCTAACGCCGTCGTCCACAAGCGCTCCATCGACACCCCCGAGCAGGCCGGCATGGGCACCACCCTCGTCGCACTCCTCTACATTCCACCACCGCTGCGGGACCGCCGCTCTGCGCCTCGCACCCCCAAACCCCGCTTCGTCACCCCGCCCGATCTCTTCCTCGCCAACGTCGGCGATAGCCGCTGCTATCGCCTGCGCGCCGGCGCCCTCCAGCAGCTCTCGCACGACCACTCCTTCGTCGAAGAGCAGCTCAAGGCCGGCCAGATCACCGAGCAGGAGGCCGCCGTCTCGCCCATGCGCAACTACATCACCCGCGCCGTCGGCCCACACACCCGCATCCAGCCCGATACCGACAGCTACCGGACCAAGCCTGGCGACATCTACCTCCTCTGCACCGACGGCCTCACCCGCGAGCTCGACGATGACGCGCTCTCCACCATCCTTCGCCGCGAACTCCCCGCCCGCCCGCGCAATCCGAGCTGGACCGTGCCTGCGCCGCTCTCATCGAAGCCGCCAACCACCACGGCGGCAACGACAACATCACCGTCCTGCTCGTCGCTGTCATCTAAGCAGACTCTGATCAAGTGTCCCTTCGTTAAGGGCATGGCTTCAGCCATGCCGTAAGTGCTCCCTATGCAATGCGGCTTCAGCCGCTGAGGTCAGCTTGGTCATACTTTCAGGACTAAATCAGGCCATCCCTAAACTGCAAAACATGCCCCCCGCCGCCAACCGGCACATCCGCTGGGGCATCGTCGGCGCAGGAGCCATCGCCGGCCGCTTCGCCCGCGATCTCACGCACGTTCCTGATACCTCCGTCACCGCCGTCTACGCCCGCCGTCCCGAAGCCGCGCAGGCGCTCGCCTCCGCCCACAGCGCCCAGGCCGTCTCCACTCCCGAAGCCCTCTTCGCCGCTGGCATCGATGCCGTTTACATCGCCACCCTTCCCGACACCCACCACGCCTTCGCCCGCGCCGCCCTCGCAGCCGGTCTGCCCGTCCTCTGCGAAAAACCCGTCACTCGCTCCCTCCCCGAGCTCGACGACCTCCTCACCCTCGCCGCCGCCCGCAAGCTCCTCTTCATGGAAGCCATGAAAACCCCGTTCCTGCCGCTCTATAACTCGCTTTGCGAGCACCTGATCAGTCCCGAAGGGGAGGGAATCCTCGGCCCTATCTCCTTTGTGCAGGCCGGCAACGCCAGCGCCCACACCCCGCCCGATCACCCTTCCTGGAGCGCCCAGCTCGCCGGCGGAGCCCTGATGGCTATCGGCGTCTACCAGGCCTTCCTCGCTGTCGACTGGCTCGGCCCAGCCACCGAAGTCCAGTCCCTCAGCTCCGCCTTCACGCCATCACACGCCCCAGAGCACACCCCAGAACAAGTCGACGCCTTCACCCTCGTGCAATCCCGCCACGAGCGCGGCTTCTCCCAGCTCTACGCCGGTCTAGCGCTCGCCTCGCCCGGCACCGCCGCCCTCTCGGGCTCTCACGGCTTCGCGATCCTCCACAAGCCCTGGTGGAATCCCTCCCGCGCCACCATCACCCCGCTCTCCGGACCGCCGCTCGAACTCAATCACCCCGTCCTCGGTGACGGCCTCCACTATGAGACCGCCCACTTCTGCGACCTTCTCCGCTCCGGCCGGCGCGAGAGCCCCATTGTCTCGCACGCCCACTCCCGCGCCGTCATGCATCTGCTCGACCGCGCCCGCGCCGCCATCCGCCTCCGTTTTCCCGGCGAGCCCTTTCCGCCAATGTTACCCAACGGTCACTGACGCATTTCTCCTGAAGGTGTACCCCGGGCCGTATCAGCCCGTACCATTTTCTCAAGGAAAATGGCCTCCACTGCAATCGAACAGCGGCACAGCATCAGGAGAAATGCTCTAGCCAACCGTCCCCACCCGGCGGTAGTCTCAAAGTTCATGACGGATTCGACCAATCGCCCCGCCACCACAGAGCTTTACTTTGAAGACTTTCAACCAGGCCGCAAATTCAACTCCATCGGCTCCTACAAGGTCACCGCGGACGAGATCAAGGACTTCGCCCAGCGCTACGATCCGCAGCCGTTTCATCTTGACGAGGCTGCCGGCGAAAGCTCCTTCTTCAAGGGCCTGGCCGCCTCCGGCTGGCTCACCGCCGCCATCGTTATGCGTCTGCGCGTCCAGTCCATCCAGGTCGCCGGCGGCATGATCGGCGCGGGTGTTGAAGAGATGCGCTGGAACGAAGCCGTTCGCCCCGGAGACTCGCTGCGCACCGAGGCCGAGATCCTCGAGACTCGCCTCTCGCGCAGCCGGCCTACCTTCGGCATCGTTCGCTCCCGCACCACCACCTTCAACCAGCGGGATCAGATAGTAATGGTCGCTACGGTAAACTTTCTCGCTCCCGTTCGCACTCTGGCGTAGAGGCACTCTGATCAAGTGCCCTTTCGTTAAGGGCATGGCTTCAGCCATGTCGTAAGCGCTTTTCATGCACTGCGGCTTTAGCCGCTTGGGTGGGTCTGGTCATACTTTCAGGACTAAGTCAGACTGCCCTTAGGGAGGTCCGATCAAATCTTTTGCTTTTCTTTCTTCCATTCCGAGCAACGCGAGGAACCTGCTTTTTTTTCGAACGGCTAAATACTTCTTTGACTTGATTGATAAGTCGCGCTGACGCAAACCTGTCATCTCGACCGCAGCGGACAGTCGTACCGTCCGCGAAGTGGAGAGACCCGCAGGCTCTTCGAGCCGGCAACCGAGCATCAGCAATCTCGCTCCCGCACTACTTCGCGGCCACCGGTACCAGCCGGCACGCCGCATCCTCCAGCCGCTCACCCGCAATCGCCCCTTGCAGCGTCAGGTCCAGGTAGCCTTCGCGCTCCTGCGTAAACTGCGGCCACTTCACGCCCGGTGCCCCCTGCTCCGGCTTATTCGGATCGCCCGTCTTCGCGAAGTTCGTCCAGTACATCTCCATCATGTCTGAAGCCTCCTCGTCCTCCGGCGTCCACTCACCCTGCTCGCCATGCTGCGCGTGAAAGTAATGAAAGAGAAAGAACAGCTCCGTCGAGTGCATCGCCGCCTCCTGCCACGGCAGCCCCGGCTCAAACTGGTACTCCCACGTCGGCGCATCATGTCCGCTGTGCAGCCGCGCCACCGCCCGCGCCGGGCAGCGAAACATCTCGTCCGTCGCCCATCGCGCACTCGCATCGCCCAGCCTGTGCGAGACCCCGCCCGCCTGCGCCTCGCCTGCGCCCTGCTGTCCCAGCCCGTACACCGTTTCGAGAGCCTCCGCACCAGCCTTCGGCAGCGCCGCCTGAATCTTCTGCCGTACCTCGTCCGCCGAGTCCCCCGCCGGCACAATCTCCTGCACGTTATTCCCGATCACCAGCGGCACCTTCGCCTCGCGTCCCGCCGCAAATACCGCCGCCGGCGTCTCCTTCAGCACCCATCCATCGACACTTAGGGCGCGGCCGCCACTCAGGCCGCGGCCGCCGCCCGCACTTACCGGCATCTCGTGATCGGCCGCCAGAACCTCCTCCGTCGTGTGCTGCCGCATGGCTTTGAGCGAATCCCCCAGCTTCGCCCGTATCCCCGCCCACGCCGCCTCGCTTTCGGCTACCGTGGCTGGCGAGCCCAAACCCAGCACCGTCCCACTCTCCTCAATGGCCCCTGCAAAAAGCCCCTTCGCCCGCTCCGACGCCATCAGCGCCCCTACATCCAGCGCCCCCGCCGACTGGCCCATCACCGTCACCCGCGCCGGATCGCCTCCAAACGCCCCAATCTCCTGCTGCACCCACGTCAGCGCCGCAATCTGGTCGCGCAGCCCATAGTTGCCGCTCGCCCCCTCGGACCCCTTCTCGCTCCGCAGCTCCGGCGCGCTCAGAAATCCGAACACCCCCACCCTGTAGTTCACCGTCACCAGCAGCACCCCGCGCGGCGCCAGCGAAAGCCCATTGCTCAGGTCCTCGGAGGCCGTTCCCGCCTGGTTGCCGCCGCCATGCACATACACCATCACCGGCAGCTTCTCCTGCTCGCCGCCGCGCTTCGCCGCCACCGCAGTCGACCACACATTCAGGTACAGGCAGTCCTCACTCGACTCCGCCGCAAAACGATCGTTCCATCCCTGCTGCTGCTGCGCGCACGCCGCACCAAAGTGCGTCGCATCCCGCGTTACCAGCCATCGCCCCATCTCCTCGGGCGGTGCCCACCGCCGCCTGCCTGTCGGCGCCTTTGCATAGGGGATGCCGCGAAACACTGCCACCTTTACCCCGCCCGCACCCCGCTCCAGCGTCCCCCGAACCCCGCCGCGCGAGGTCTTCACCACCGGGCCGTCGTTCTCATCCGCCGCCGCCACTCCCGGCCGCGCCCATCCACCGACCGCCAGCAAACATCCCAAAAAAAATCCAAGAGCCACAAACCACTTCAATCCCAGCATGGCAAGAGTCTAGTCCCGAACGCGATACGGCAAAGCGGCTGATCGTAGATTCAAAAAAGGATTCGATTCTCGCCGGCAAGGACTTAATAAGCGCTCCGACTTTCAGACATAGTTGCCGAACTATCTTTCCGGAAGTACTTGTTGCGAGTTGCCATGCTCAATCCCGAGAGTATGACGTACGAATACGGTCCGCTTTACTGACGATCACTTCCCAATTCCCATTTGGCCTTCCTAGGCCGTTATGCGCGGGTGATCGTAATGCCGCGCTCCGCGTACGGCTTCAGCAACTCCTCATCGACGCTCCGTTCGGTGATGATTCCGTTCACATCTGCTAATGCGATCACCTCGTAGGCTGAAGCCGCGTTGAGCTTTTCAGCAGAGGCAAGAACCTGCGTCTCGGCCGCAGCGCGACTGAGCGCACGCTTCACGGCAGCTTCCTCGAAATCACCCGTTGTAAGCCCCGTTCTTGGGTGCACACCGGTCACGCCCATGAAGAATGTATCGGCATGGATCTGGCCTATCGCCTCAACGGCAGCCGCCCCCACCGCAACCACGGAGTGCTTGAACAAGCGACCTCCTATAAAAATCACCTCGATGCCAGCATGGTTCAACAGTTCGAGCGCAATCGTCGGGCTGTGGGTCACGATGGTGGCGCTAAGGTCTAGCGGAAGATGCCGAGCAATCTCACGTGATGTCGTGCCACCATCCAGAATCACGACCTGTCCCGGCTGGATCATGGCTGCTGCCGCTATACCGATTGCAATCTTTCCTTCATGCCGCAATAGTTCACGACCGGCGAAATCAGCTACGGCGGGAGACGCCGGCAGAGCACCACCGTGGACGCGCTGCAACAAGCCTTCTTGTGCAAGTTCACGCAAATCTCGACGGATCGTATCTTCTGAGACACGCATGATTTGGCTTACGTCTTTGGCGACTACCTGCCCCTTTTGCTTCAGAATAGCGAGAATCTGTTGTTTTCGATGTGTGGTCAGCATTTGAAGCCTCTTACACGATCTTACTTGACATTGCACGAAAATGCACGATAGTGTCTGCATATGAACTTAAGCGATCTAAAGACTTCCACGCGGCAAAGAGTACGGATCAAGTCGGTTGAGACTCTTTCCGACGACTGGTACGTGCTGAAGAAGACGACCTTCGAGCTGCTTCGCAGGGATGGAAGCTGGCAGCAGCAGAGCCGCGAGACCTACGATCGAGGCAATGGAGCGACGATTCTGCTTTACAACCTGGAGCGCAAAACAGTAGTGCTCACCCGGCAGTTTCGTTTTCCTGCTTACGTCAACGGTCATTCGGGCATGTTGATCGAGGCAGCCGCCGGACTGCTGGACCAGGCTAGCCCCGAGGATCGCATTCGAGCAGAAGTCGAAGAGGAGACAGGCTACCGCGTGTCCCATGTCCGTAAGATATTCGAAGCTTTTATGAGCCCAGGCTCGGTCACCGAGCGGCTCTACTTTTTCGTCGCAGAGTATGGGAGCGGATCACGTGCGGCGCTGGGCGGCGGCAATCATGAGGAAGGCGAAGATATCGAGGTCCTGGAGTGGGCGATCGACGATGCCATGACCGCAATCGAAACCGGACAGATTCAGGATGGCAAGACGATCATGCTTCTGCAATACGCCTT
Organism: uncultured Acidobacteriaceae bacterium; assembly: GCA_964244225.1. Lineage (GTDB taxonomy): Bacteria > Acidobacteriota > Terriglobia > Terriglobales > Acidobacteriaceae > Edaphobacter. The sequence continues at coordinate 2,970 of CAXTJC010000063.1, read as the reverse complement.
CATTCACCTTTTCCAGACCCTTTTCCAGACCAAAGGAGCCACACAGTAATGTCCGCTGCAGCTCAATCCCTCATGATCCTTATTGCTGGCCCGTATCGCTCCGGAACCGGCGACGATCCTGCATTGATGGAAGCCAATCTACGGATCCTCGAAGCGGTAGCTCTACCGCTCTATCGAGCCGGGCATATCCCACTCATCGGAGAGTGGCTTGCCCTTCCGCTGCTCAGGGAGGCGGGATCGAAGCGGCCGGGTGATACGATCTACGACGAAATTCTTTACCCCATCGCGAATCGACTTATCACGCGTTGTGATGCCGTGCTTCGGCTCCCAGGGTCTTCAAAGGGTGCAGATGAAGACGTCCGGCTTGCGCAAGAACGCGGGCTGCCAGTCTGGAAAGCACTTAATGAGGTTCCCGGATGCGCTGAAATAGTGAAGAAATAGCGCGACCATCTTGCATTGATTGGCAAAGGTAAACGCATTTGTTTCACCTGCCGATTAAGTCTCCAGCCAACCGCAGCCGGCTTCTCATTCGTCGCAGTATCCACAAGATCCCACGAAAGCACCACTTTACCGCTTCGCCTCCAGCCCCTTGCTCGTCAGCAGCAGCGATTGCAGATCCACCGCCATCTCCCTGCGAAACCGCATCTCCGCGCCTTCGGCAAAGCGGCCAAGCATCGCATCGTTGCCCGCCTGCCGCGCCTGCAGGTAGCCGGTCACCTCGTAGACAAAGTTGAGCATCGCCTCCTCCGCCATCGCCTGCTTTTCGGCGTCGGTAAGCTTTGCCAGCGCCGGCCGGTTTGCCACCGCCCAGCGCACCTGATCGCGCACCGCCTGCATCGCCTCAGGCGTGCTCTCGCGTCCATTTGCCATGGCCCAGTTCAGCACCCAGTAGCTCGCCAGCGCGTCGGCCAGATCGCCCGCGTGCAGGCCATCGCCGCTCACCATGCCCGCCCATCGCGCGACCGGGTCGTTGCCCCGCAGATTGCGCGCGATCGCCTCTGCCTGCGCGCCGTTCAGCCTGCGCTCCAGCTCCCGCACGAACGCCGTCCGCACCTGCGCCGAAACAGCCGGATTCAGGGTGTAGGCTGTCGATCCCCCGGCGTGTGGCGCCGCCATCGGCGTCAGCCGGCCGCTCATGGAGCCGGAGGACCGTGCTGGAGGAATCACGCTCTCCTCGCCCGGCTGATCCACGCCGCACATCGCCGCCGACGCGCAGGGGTGCAGCACCACCGACTGCAGAATCGTCGGCGCCGCCGACGCCATCTGCCCCCACGCACCGCGTACAAACCCACACACCAGCAGCATCACAGCCAGCCCGTGGTGCCCGACGCTCCTGATGCCAGTGGATCGCATGGGCCAAGCATAGCCGCGCCTGCCTGCCTTCCGTACACGCAAAAATCCCCGGAGACAGTACCTCCGGGGACCTTTGATACCGTGACCTTCGTTCGCTTTTTACCAATCCAGTGTCGCCGGAAGAAACTCCGCAAACAGATCGTCATAGTACGGCTTCAACTGCGTCAGATCCGGCTTGGTGTTCGCCTTCGAGTACAGGTCATAGGGATTGAACTTGTTCACCCACCCGAGCATCGCCTGGTCCTGCTCGTTCGTCAGGTGCGTGTACGCGCCATGCCGATGCCACGCATAGAACGAGTGATAGCGCAGCATGTACAGCGCCTCCATCGGCAGATAGTTCTTCATCACTTCGTAGATGTAGCCGTCATGCCCGAAGCTCAGGTGCACCTTGTCCAACCCGCAGTTCGGCTCATAGATCCCATATTTCGACTGATACAGCGGATTCCTGCTGTCCGGGTTCGCCGCAAAGTACTCCGGAAACACCACATCCTTTGAGTATGCGCAGCCCACTGGAAACGTGTCGCCCACCACGCCCCACTGCGGCTCGCCATACAGGCACAGCACCTTGCCCAGGTCATGCACAAAGCCAGTCAGCACCATCCATCGCGGCTCGTTGTTCGCCCGCATCGCCTCGCTGGTCTGCAGCAGATGCTCGATCTGCGTCAGATCGGTATCCGGGTCGCTGTCATCGACCAGCGTGTTCAGGTACTCCGCCGCCTCCCACACCGTCTTCTTGCCGCGCGTCAGGCCGAAGTACTGCTGCTCCTTGCCGAGCACGTAGTCATGCGTCTGGAACTCGTGATTCAGCCTGTAGAACTCCGCCACACCCGGGTTCGCCTCGGCGTCGTACTGCCGAAACTCCGTCTCGCTCTTGCCTTCCTTGTACCGCCCGGCAAGAAACTCGTCCCACTCATCCAAATCCCCCAGCGGCCCGTTTGCAATCGGCAATGCAGTGCTCATCGGCGACACCTCGCAACACACTGGAATAGCTTCCAGCGGCAGAACCAAACTATACGCCGCCGCAAAAAGCCCCAGCAACTCCGAATCCCTCTCGAAGTCTGCTCACCTCCGACGTTAGGGTGCCCCATCCATGGCAGTTTTACCGCCATGGGTGGGACGTAATCCACTCGCCTGCCCGCCGTTAGTTCCAAGCACCACCTCAGGAAAACCGCGTCTGCCGCCACAACCGCATCCCGCACCCCACCACACTCACCGCCAGCAACACCCCCAGCGCCGCCACCCACCTCAGATTCATCGCCAGCGGCGGAACCACCGCATTCCACGCCAGCCACACAAACACCGCGCACGCCGCAATCACGATCGCGAAGTCCCACCACCGCCGCCGTTCGCCCGTCCCGTCAAACTCATCCCCGCCCTGCGCCGAGAGCACCTTGTAGTAGTCCAGGTCGTACCGCATGCACTCCCGCTCAAGCGCCTCATTCTTGCTCGTATGTTCCGCCCCCGCCGCACGCGCCGTCGAGATCGCCAGCGCGCCCAGAATCATCAGCGCCGATCCACCGAGCACCAGCAGTCTCTGCTCCCGCGCCGCCCCCGCCGGCTCGCCAAACACCAGCGCCCCCCCCGCCCGCCCCCACAGCCGACTCGTATTCGACAGCG
>CAXTJC010000062.1:0-10165 GCA_964244225.1 uncultured Acidobacteriaceae bacterium | reverse complement strand
GGGTCCCCGGCGAGCGAATCTGCTCGTTGGGGTGAAAGCAAAACGGCTTCTTCGTTTTGCGAAGTGGAGAGACCTGCAGTATGCGTATCGGCCATACGGCCGGCGCCGCGAAAGATCCCCCGCACCGTCTCCCGTAGCCACACATGCAGCAGATCGCTATCAAACCGCGGGTGCCACACCATCGAGTAGCGTATCGCCGGAATCTCCTTCGGCGCCCTCAAACAACGTAGATCGAGCAGCGCCAACGTCGGCTTCGCAATGCGTGCAGGCATGGTCAGCACCAGGTCTGTCGTCTCAAGCATCCGGATCGCAGGCAGCATATACGGCAGATGAACCGCCACACGGCGCTGCAAACCAGCCTCCCTCAGCGATCGGTCGATCAGGTTCTGCTGGTTCGGCTGCGTTTCAACCGAAATATGGCGAAAGCCGAGATAGTCCTTCATCGTGAGCGGGCCTTTGCCGCACCGCAGCGTGCGTCCGAGAACGCATAGAAACGCATCTTCGAAGAGCGGCTCCACGCGAAGTGGCGAGGGAACCGCCAGCTGACTCAGGATCAAATGCGTTGCCGCGGCTTGGCTGTCTTCATGGGCGCGCTCATGCCACGGAACCACCTCAAGCGTGATCCCAGGCGCCAGCCGCCCACAGATCTCCGCGAGCGGAGCCAGCACCACACTGCTCGCGTAGTCCGTCATCGCCAGACGAATGTGTGCCTCGCTCTGCGCCGCGGAAAAGGGCTCTCCCGCCCACAGTCGAGCCAGCCGCGGCATCACCTGCCCCAGCTCCTCGAGCAGCGCACTCCCGCGCGGCGTCAACTCATAGCTGCGTCCGACCCGCACCAGCAGCTCATCTCCCAGCTCAGACCGAAGACGGTCGAGCGTCCGGCTCATGGCCGATTGGCTTAGGTGCACCCGCTCCGCCGCCCGTGTCACATTCCGCTCGCGCAGCAGCGCCTTCAGCGGAATCAGGAGATTCAAGTCGATGTTTCGTAGTTGCTCCGGTTGCATACATACCATTCTAACAATGCATGGTGCGACTACATGACCGGTCTACTCTAACCGGAAAAGGAGCAATACCCATGCCACTTAATTCTTATGTCACACTCGGCCGATCCGGTCTTCGCGTCAGCCCCTTCTGCCTCGGCGCCATGACCTTCGGCGAAGACCTCGGCGGCGGCTTCGGAGCTAGTGTGCAAGACTCCGAAGCCATCCTCGCGCACTTCCTGGAACAGGGCGGCAACTTCATCGATACCGCCAACGCCTACACCCGGGGACACTCCGAGAAAATCATCGGAGACTTCTTCCATCAGGGCAAAGGCAAGCGCGACCGCGCCGTCATCGCGACCAAGTTCTTCATGAACCTCTTCGCCGGCGATCCCAACGGTGGCGGCGCCGGCAGAAAGGCCATCATCGCGCAGTGCGAGGAGTCCCTGCGCCGCCTGCAGACCGACTACATCGACCTCTACTACCTCCACAACTGGGACCGCTTCACGCCCGTCGAGGAGACCATGAGCGCGATGGACGATCTGGTCAAGTCGGGTAAGGTGCGCTACATCGGCTTCTCCGATGCACCGGCATGGAAGGTGGCGCAGGCGCAGACCATGGCTCACTTCCGCGGTTGGACCCCCTTGATCGCGCTACAGATCGAGTACTCCCTCATGCAGCGGACCGTTGAAGGTGAGCTGGTTCCCATGGCGGAAGAGCTGGGTCTCGGCGTCCTGCCCTGGGGGCCGCTGAAGAGCGGCGCTCTCACGGGCAAGTACACACGGGCGAATGGCGTTCAAATGCCGGGCATGCGCGGCGCGCGCGCCGGAGCCCTCACCGAAAAGCAGTACGACATCATCGATGCGGTGGCATCGGTCGCGGCCGAGTGCGGTACCGACTCCTCGACCGTGGCTCTCGCCTGGCTGAAGGCACAATCGGGGGTAAGCTCCACCATCATCGGTGCCCGCACACTGGAGCAACTGCAGGCAAACCTCAAGGCGCTCGATCTCACCCTCACACCGGAGCAGATCGCCTCCCTCAACGATGCTTCCAAACCCGTGCTCAACTTTCCGGCCGACTTCCTCACCCAGTCACCCTCCATCGCCCATGCCGGCGCGACCGTCAACGGCGTCCCGAGCCAGCTGATCTTCCTGGTTCCAAAGGACGACATCGCCCGCTGGTAACCGCCCGCCAACAATGTGGAGAGCTCGCTTCCCGGGCTCTCCATCCTGCTCGTCTATGCCGGAACACGTCCTTTGCTTTTCTTTTCTTCCATTCCGAGCACCGCGAGGAACCTGCTTTTCGTTCGGATTGAGCCGCCGTGGCGTATCTCTCGCACCAAACCGGCATAATAGAAAAGACATCAGCTCTCACAGGATTTTTGTCTCCGCCCCGGGATGGGGACTGCGGTATCGCCAAATCGCAATCCTCGCAAGGCTTTACACCCGAAGTACGGGGAGGGGCGCCCTCCTCCCCAGGGAGAAACACACAACCGCATGTCCATCCTCGTAGTCGGCTCCGTCGCCTTTGACACCCTCACCACTCCGACCGGCAAAGCCGAAAAGATCCTCGGCGGCGCCGCCACGTACTTCGCCCTCGCCGCCAGCTACTTCACCGCTGTCCGTGTCGTTGGTGTCGTCGGCACAGACTTCACTCCCGAGCACGAGGCCGTCCTCACCCGCCGCGGCATCGACACCACCGGCATCGAGCACGCCGACGGCCTCTCCTTCCACTGGACCGGCTCCTACACGGGCGCCATGAACGAGGCCACCACCCTCGGCACCGACCTCAACGTCTTCGCCGACTTCTCCCCCAAGATCCCCGAGAGCTACCAGGACACGGACTTCCTCTTCCTCGCCAACATCGACCCCGTCCTCCAGCTCCGCGTTCGTCAGGCCATGCCCAACGTCAGGCTCGTCTGCGGCGACACCATGAACTACTGGATCGCCGATCACACCGCCAACCTCAGGAAGGTCCTCGCCGAGCTCGACGTCCTCCTCATCAATGACGGCGAGGCCCGCCTGCTCACCGGCGAGTCCAACCTCGTCCTCGCCGCCGAAGCCGTTATGGCCCTCGGCCCCAAGTCCCTCGTCATCAAGCACGGCGAGTACGGCGCAACCGCCTTCTTCAGCACCCGCTCCTTTCCCAATCTCAACACCAAGCCGCACCCCTTCCGCGCCCCCGCCCTCCCGCTCGCCGAGGTCGTCGACCCCACCGGCGCCGGAGACTCCTTCGCCGGCGGCTTCTACGGATATCTCGCCTCCCAGCCCACCCTCACGCCCGAGGTCTTCCGCCGCGCCATGTTCTACGGCGGCGTCATGGGCTCCTTCGCCGTTGAGCAGTTCGGCACCGCTCGTATCGAGACCTGCACCCGCGAGGAGATCGATCAGCGCTTCCGCTTATTCGAGGAGATTTCGCACCTTGATGTCGCGAAGTAGCCGCCCCTATCGCCCGCCCTCGCCACGCACCAGCAGCGGCTTGCCCACCCGTAGCTCCACGCCGCGAGGCAGCCGCGGCAACAAGTCCGTCTCCCTCACCGACAACGACCTCATCCGCACCGCCTCCCGCAAAGAGACCCTGCCCGTCGTCATGGGCGCGCTCGCCCTTTGCTGCCTTACCCTCATCATCTGTCTGCAAAAAGGCTACCTCCTGCTCTACGGCGACGCCGTCGCCCACCTCGGCATCGCCCGCCGCATCCTCGACGCCCGCTACCCCGGTATCGCTCAGCTCGGCGGCGTCTGGCTCCCCCTGCCACACCTCCTCATGCTCCCCTTCATCTCCAACATGGAGTGGTGGCAGAACGGCATGGCCGGGGCCTGGCCTTCGCTCGCCGCCTTCCTGCTCGCCGTCATCGGCTTCTATCGTCTTGCGCGTCGACTGATGCCGCCGCTCTGGGCCCTCGCCTCCACCGCCTTCTTCGCCCTCAACCCCAACCTCCTCTACATGGCCACCACGGCCCTGACCGAGCCACTCTTCCTTGCCATCATCCTCTGGCTCATCCTGCTGACGATGGAATGTCTCGACGCCCTCGCGCCACCGGACGGCAGCCCCGCCAAGCTCCCGCGTGTCCGCTCCCGCTTATTCTGGATCGGCCTGCTCATCGTCGCCGCCGTCTATACCCGCTACGACGGCTGGATCCTCGCCGCTCTCATCTGGTGCGTCCTCGCCCTCGCCCTCCTTCGCCATCGCCAGCACCTGCCGCAGCTCCGTGCCGCCTTCGCCCTCTTCACCGTTGTCACCATCGCCGCGCCGCTCGGCTGGTTCGCCTACAACCAGCACTTCTATGGCGACTTCCTCGACTTCCTGCGCGGCCCCTACTCCGCCTCCACCATCGAGCGCAAGACCTCGCCCCCCGGCGCCAAACACTACCGCGGCTGGCACAACCCCGCCTGGGCCCTGCTCTTCTACACCCGCACCGCCCAGGTCGACACCACCGCCTGGGAGATCGGCTTCCTCACCCTCCCGCTCGCCCTCATCGGCGCCTGGCGAGTTTTCATAAGTTGGCTCAAATCCGCAACCACCACCGACAATAAAGCCCTTTCGGGCAGCAATCAAGAAAGCCGTCATCTCGACCGAGCAACGCGAGTGGAGAGACCCCTGTATTTGGCTAAAGCCGATATCGCCCCAACCACCATCGCCACCCCGAAACTTCCCGCTCTCCGCCTCTCCCCCGCATCCCTCCTGCTCTGGTTTCCGCTGCCGTTCTACGTCTACTCCATCGCCTGGGGCTCGGTCCCTATCTTCATCCCGCAGCTCTATCCGCACTCCTTCTACAACGCCCGCTACGGCATGGAGATGCTCCCTGCCATCGCCCTCTTCGCCTTCGTCGCCCTGGCCTGGACCGAGCATCGCCTGCGCATCGCCCACCCGCTCGCCGCGCGCCTGCTGCCGCCGGTCTGCTTCGCTCTCGCGGCTGTGAACGCAGTCGTCATGATGGCTATGACCCCGCTCGTGCTCAAAGAGGGAATCGTCAACTCCATCACCCGCGTTGCCTTCGAGCGCTCCGTCGCCCGCCAGCTCGAGAGCTTTCCCGCCGGCTCCCGTATCCTCATGTCCACCAACGACCACATCGGTGCCGTCCAGCAGGCCGGCATTCCGCTCCACCTCATGCTGAGCGAGAACGATCGCGACAGCTTCCAGGCAGCCCTCGCCGCCCCCGGCAGCAAGGCCGACTACGTCATCGCCATCGCCAAGGACCCCGTCGACGCCGCCGTCAAATCCCACCCCGCAGATCTCACCGAGCTCTCCGTCCTTTGCACCACCGGCCAGCCCTGCGCCCGCATCTACAAATCCGCCCACGCGCCCGATCCCAAACCGATCCCGCTGCAGGAGGGCCTGCCGGCGCGGTAGGCTGGATCCAGCGAATGATTCCCTTCACCAAAGCCCACGCCAACGGCAACGACTTCCTCATCCTTGACGAGTCCCTCGCCAATCGCCGCCACGTCGCTCTCGCGCAGCGCTTCTGCGCCCGCACCACAGGCATCGGCGCGGACGGTATCGAGTTCATCGACCGTCGCCATCGCTCCGGCGAGCTCTTCCTCCGCCTCTTCAACGCCGACGGCTCCGAGGCCGAGCTCTCCGGCAACGGCACACGCTGTGTCGCCGCCTTCCTTGCCCACACGGAGCACCGCACAGAGGTTATCCTCGGCACCCACGGCGGCCCTCGCCACTGCCGCGTCCTGTCGAACTCCGGCAGCACCTGGCAGATCGAAACCGGCATGGGCATACCGCGCGTGATGCAGCGGTCGCTCGTCTTTACCGGTCTGCCCGATGGCGCGACCGAGATCGACGGTGCCATGGTCAACGTTGGCAACCCGCATTTTGTAATCTTTACGGATACAGAAGACTTTTCGCACCATGGCCTGTCGTGGCAGCAGCTCGGCGCCCGCATCGCCACCGACCCGCGGTTTCCGCACGGCACCAACGTCGAGTTCGTCCAGATCCTCGCACCGGATCGCATCGCCTTCCGTATCTACGAGCGCGGCTGCGGTCCAACTACCTCCTCCGGCACCGGCACCTGCGCCTCTGCTGCTGCCGCCATGTCTCTCCGGGATGCCGCTCGCTCGCTTACCGCTCTTGCGGAAGGCGGCTCGCAGACAATCCTCTGGCGAACTCCAGGCTCCGAGATGCAGCTCACCGGTCCCGCCGAACTTCTCTGCACCGGCCAAGCCTTCGATCCGGCGGCCCACCTTCGCGCTGAAGCCGAGGACATGGCCCTGTGAGCCTCAAAGGTCAAGCCCTGAAGCTCGGCGAGCGTATCGCCGTCGTCTCTCCTGCCTCCGTTGCCAACCCCGAGCGCGTCCATGCCGGCATGGATCACCTGCATTCCCTCGGATACGAGCCCATCCTCTCGGCGCACGCCCTTGGCTCCGGGCCGCTCTACTATGCGGGAACCATCGAGCAACGCCTCGCCGATCTGCACGCCGCCTTTGCCGATCCGTCCATCGCTGCGATCTGCTGTACACGCGGCGGCTGGGGCACAGCCGAACTTCTGCCCGGTCTCGACCTCGACCTCATTCGCGACAGCCCCAAGCCCTTCCTCGGCTACAGCGATCACACGTCGCTCCACACCTGGATCGGCAGCCAGACCGGCCTCGTCACCTTCTACGCTCCCATGGTTAGCCCGGATTTCGCACGTCCGCAGGGTATCGACCTCCGCAGCTTCCACGCCGCCCTGACCTCTGCCGCGCCATGGCGGCTGGCTCCTGACGACGGCCTTCGCCTTCTGCGCCCCGCCCTCGAGACCTCGGACGTTCACGCAGAAGGCACGCTCTGGGGCGGCTGCCTCTCCCTCCTTGCCGAGTCCCTGGGCACGCCTTTTGCCCCCCACCCGCAAGGCGGCATCCTCTTTCTGGAGGACGTCACGACCAAGCCCTACCAGTGGGATCGCATGCTGCTTCATCTCCGCTATGCCGGTCTGCTCGAAGGCGTTGCGGCGATCGTCTTCGGAGACATGCGCCAGTGCGTTCCTCAAGCCGACGACGAGATCCTCGAAGCCGCACTTCTTCACGCGCTGCGTGACTTTCCCGGCCCCATCTGTATCGGCCTGCGCTCGGGGCATGTCGATAGCCCTAACATCACCCTTCCGCTCGGCGTTCGCGCCACCCTCGACATCGCCGATCCTGAGGGTCCGGTCCTGGATCTGCTCGAGTCCGCCGTCCTTCTCCAAAGCACCCCTTAACCTCGACAGAAAGCGCAAAAACCGGGCATGACCTCAGCGAAACACATCCATTTGATCGGCATCTGCGGCACCGCCATGGCCTCACTCGCCGGTATGCTCCAGGCCCAGGGACACCGCGTCACCGGCTCGGACGCCGCCGCCTACCCGCCCATGAGCGACCTGCTCGCGTCGCTCAACATTCCCATCCTGGAGCCTTACAGCGAACGCAACCTCTTACCCGCGCCTGACCTGGTGGTCGTCGGCAACGCCATCTCGCGTGGCAATGTCGAGCTCGAAGTCGTTTTAAATCAGCGCATTCCGATGGTCTCGATGGCCGCCATCCTGCACGACGAGTTTATCCGCGACCGCGAGTCGCTCGTCGTCGCCGGCACACATGGCAAGACCACCACGACCAGCATGCTCGCATGGATCTACGAGGTTGCCTCCCGCACGCGACCGGAGCTTGCCCCGTCTTTCCTCATCGGCGGCGTCGCCGAAAACTTTGGCACCTCCTTTCGCGTCCGCCCCACCCGCCCTTTCATCCTCGAAGGCGACGAGTACGATACGGCCTTCTTCGATAAAGGCCCGAAGTTTCTGCATTACTTTCCCGATTCCGTGATTCTGACGCACGTCGAGTTCGATCACGCCGATATCTATGCGGATCTCAGCGCCGTCAAAATCGCCTTCAAGCGCCTCATTAATCTCCTTCCGCAGCGCGGCCGCGTCATTGCCTTTGACGGGTCGGAGACTGTAAGAGAATGCGTTGCAAAATCTTTTTGCCCCGTGGAGCGCTACGGCTTTGCTCACGATTCCTACTGGCAGCTGCGCAGCCTGCGTCACGAAGGCGGCGCCAGCCATTGGCAACTCTTCCGTGCCGGTGAGCCCTTCGTCGACCTGACGCTGCCTCTCGCCGGCGAGCACAACGCCCTCAACGCCTCCGCAGCCGCCGCACTTGCCGCGGGGCGAGGTATCGGCCCCGAAGCCATCGCCGAAGCGATTCGAACCTTTCGCTCGGTCAAACGTCGTCTCGAGATTCGCGCGGAGGTCTCAGGCATCACTGTCATCGATGACTTCGCGCATCACCCCACCGCCATCCGTGAGACCCTGCGCGCTCTGCGGGAGAGCTACCCCAACTGCCGCCTCTGGGCGATCCTAGAACCACGCTCGAACACCCTTCGCCGCAACGTCTTTGAGCTCGCCCTCATCGACGCCCTCTCGCTCGCCGACCGCGTCGTGCTTGCCGCAGTCTTCAAGAGCGAAAACATCCCTGCCATGCAGCGCCTCACTCCGGAAAACGTCGTCGCCCAGCTGCAACTCCGCGGCATCGATGCGCGGACCCTGCCCGACGCCGATGCCATCACGGCCAGTATCGTTCCTGAGCTTGTCTCGGGCGATGTGATCGCCATCCTGTCGAATGGCGGCTTCGGCAATATCTACGAGAAACTTCCCGCGGCGATCGAGGCGAGCGCCAGGCACTAACCGGACACTAGACTGAGAGGTGTCGGGTCAACAGCCGCCGGTCAGTCCCAGAAGCAGACACGATGTTCTCCACGCTCAAACTCGCTCTCGTCTATCTCACCCTCGGGCCCCTTGCCGGCATCCTCGGCATTCCGTACTCACTGCTGCGTGGCAATATCGATCTTCTTTACAAAGCCGGTATGGGCATTGCGCGCCTCGGTGTGCGCGCTGCCGGCATTCGCGTCGTGGTGCATGGTCTTGAGCACATCCCCGCCGATCGCGCGTGTATCTTCATGGCGAATCATGTCTCCAACCTTGATCCACCGGTTTTGTTGCCACTTGTTCCGGGCCATACCTCGGTCCTGCTCAAGAGCTCGCTGATGCGCATTCCGATTCTTGGTACGGCGATGCGCATGGGGAAGTTTGTTCCTGTAGAACGCGGTAGCACGCAGGAGGCGGCGCGTCGCAGCGTCAACGCTGCCGCGGAGGCCGTCCGTTCCGGCTTACACCTGGTCGTCTTTCCGGAGGGCACACGTTCCCGCGACGGCCGGCTCGCGACATTTAAGAAAGGTCCGTTCTTTCTTGCCGAGCAGACCCACGCGCCCATCATCCCCGTGGCTATTGCAGGCACGGAGCAGCTGCTGCGAAAGGGAAGCGCGGCTATCCATCCCGGCACCGTCACACTGACCTATCTGCCGATGATCGATCCAGCCCACGTAGCGACCCGCGAGGCGCTCATGGAAGCCGTGCACGCCGCGATCGCGCAGGCTCTTCCGCCAGAGCTGCGGCCGCTGCCGGTCGGCCAGCCTACTTGACGATTGCGTTGTAGCCGTCGGAGAGCAGCCGCGCCTTCATCGTTTCTGCATCCTTCTTGGTTGCTAGCGGCCCAATCTGTACATGAAGAAGCTGATCCTGCGTTCCCTGGTGAATGGCCACCGCATAGCCCCGGCGCAGCAGAGATCCCTTGAGCATCTCGGCATCTTCCTTGTGCGTTACGGAGATTGCCGCCACCTGCACGTAGCTTGTTCCGCCTGCGGTGATCGGCGGGAGAGCTGCCGACGAGGCGTCGCCGCCCCGTACAGGCAGGGGCTTCTGTTCGGTCGCCTGCGCCACGGCTCGTGTGACGGACTGGTGCTGCACGGCCTGCGGCGTTCCGGCCGCGGGCTCGTCTATGGCAACGGTCGCCGCGCCCGGCTTGGTCTTCTGTCCTATAGGCGCCTTTGCCCCGGAGGCTGTGTCGCTGGTATCGACGGGCTCGGCGGAGTTCTCGGCCGGCGCGGCGTAGCTTGCACGGGGTGGCGCCAGGCTGCCGGGAGTGAGCTTACTCTCCGGCAACGGCGCAGAGATTCCCGTATTCACATTAGCCAACGCGGATGGCACCGATCGCCGGCCCATGCTGTAGCCGAAGCCAAAGAAGAGCGCGCACACCAGCGCCAGCGCGAGAAAAATTCCCAGAACAGTCGCAGTTCCCAGGGAGATCTCGCGATCTGAACTGCCAGTATCGCTACCGTCGTCGAAGGTATCGTCGTTGTCGTAGTGTTCGTATCGAATGCTCATCGCTCTTGAC
>CAXTJC010000061.1:3382-10236 GCA_964244225.1 uncultured Acidobacteriaceae bacterium | reverse complement strand
CTGGTGGATGAGGCGGCGGCGGCGCTGGCGATCCAGATTGGGAGTGTGCCGGTGGAGATTGACGATCTGGAGCGGCAGGCGACGTCGCTTGAGATCGAACGGGCGGCGCTGGGGCGGGAGACGGATGCGAACTCGCGCGAGCGGCTGGAGGTTGTCGAGAGAGAACTGGCGGAGGTGAAGGAAAAAGTTGCGGGGTTGCGGGCGCGCTGGCAGCAAGAGCGCGGGGCGATCGGGCGGATTGCGGAGCTGAAGGAGAAGCTTGAAGGGCTTCGCTTCGCTCAGATGGAGGAGACGCGCACGGGCAATCTACAGCGGGCGGCGGAGCTGCAGTATGGCGAGGTGCCGAAGGCGGAGGCGGAGCTGCGGGAGTTGACCGCGGTGCAGGAGGCGGCGGTCGCGGAGGATGTGGCGCTCGATGGCGCCCGAGACACCCAGGCATCAGACGCGATGCCTGGGGCACCCGCTTCAGGGGCTGGAGAAGCAGGTTCTTCGGCTTTGCCTCAGAATGACAACAAGAAAACCAATGACCGAAGCAGGCCGAGGCCGCGGCGGATGTTGAAGGAGGAGGTGGACGAGGAGGATATTGCGGCGATTGTGTCGAAGTGGACGGGGATTCCGGTGTCGAAGATGCTTGAGGGCGAGATGCAGAAGCTGGTGCGGATGGAGGATCGTCTGCGCGACCGCGTGGTGGGGCAGGATGAGGCGCTGAGCGCGGTGGCGAATGCGATTCGGCGATCGCGCGCGGGATTGTCTGATCCGAAGCGGCCGATTGGCTCGTTTATTTTTCTTGGGCCTACAGGCGTGGGAAAGACGGAGACGGCGCGGGCGCTGGCGGAGTTCCTGTTCGATGACGAAGCCGCGATGGTGCGGATCGACATGAGCGAGTACATGGAGAAGCACGCGGTGGCGCGGTTGATTGGCGCGCCTCCGGGGTACGTGGGCTACGACGAGGGCGGGCAGTTGACGGAGGCGGTGCGACGCAGGCCTTACTCTGTCGTGCTGTTCGATGAGATCGAGAAGGCGCATCCGGATGTGTTCAACGTGCTGCTGCAAGTGCTCGATGATGGGCGGCTGACGGACTCGAAGGGACGCACGGTGGACTTCAAGAACACGGTGCTGATTATGACGAGCAATGTGGGCGCGAGTGCGTTGACGACGGCGTGGGCGGAGGGCGAGGACGGGTTTGAGGATGCGAAGGTGCGGGTGATGGAGTCGCTGCGGCAGCAGTTTCGGCCGGAGTTTCTGAATCGTGTGGACGACATTGTGGTGTTTCATCCGTTGGCGGAGGAGCAGCTGACGCATATCGTTGACCTGCGTCTGCGCGACCTGCAGACGCTCTTATCCGACCGGAAGATTACGCTCGAGCTGACGGAGCCGGCGCGGCATGCGATCTTCAAGGCCGGGTACGACCGGGCGTATGGCGCGCGGCCGTTGAAGCGGGCGATCCAGCGCATGGTGCAGGATAAGCTGGCGGTGCGGATTCTGGATGGAAGCGTGCTGCATGGCGACCATGTGGTGATCGACGCGGCGGCGGATGGCGGGCTGCGGTTCACGGTGGCGGAGCGGACGGCGGCGTAGGGGAGTGTGAGGCGGCGATCGGGTTGGGGCGAACGGCTTTGCGGTCGCCGGTTCGACTCGCCTGCGGCTCGCTCAGGGTCGGTCGAGGTGACGGGCGCGTTTGGTGCGGCACGCAGCGGGAATGGCGCGAGTGGGTGATGGCGCGTGGCGAGGGTGCGGGTAGGATGGACGAGATTGAGGTCGGAACGCAGGGACTTGCCGGCGGAGAAGGCCGATCGGAACGAGGACGCGACGGTGCAGGCACGAACGTTGATTGCGGGGGCTACGGGGCAGGTTGGCACACAGATGTTGCGGTACCTGCGGGATCGGCGCGGGGCGGATGCGGCGGTTGCGACGACGCGGCACCGGCGTGAGGGATGGGCGCATTTGGACTTTGCCGAGCTGGCGACGATCGAGCAGGCAGCGGCGTTGTTCGATGCGTATGAGCTGGACAGTGTCTACTGCGTGGCGGGAATGACGGCGGTGGATGCGTGCGAGGATCAGCCGGAGCTGGCGTTCCGGACGAACGCGTGGGGGCCGGGGGTGCTGGCGGCCTATGCGCAACGGCGCGCGCTGCCGTTCGTTTACTTCTCGACGGAGTATGTCTTCGATGGAGCGTTGGAGCATCCGGGGCCGTACGCGGAGGATGCGGCGACGCGGCCGCTGAGTGTGTACGGCCGGAGCAAACTGGCGGGGGAGGAGGCGGTGCAGGCCGCGTGTGCCGGCGCGCTGGTGCTGCGGACGACGGTGGTGTACGGGCCGGATGCGCGGCAGAAGAACTATCTCTACAGCCTGATGCGGAATCTGGTGATGGGGACGCGGATGCGGGTGCCTGCGGACCAGGTTTCGACGCCGACGTACAACCTGGATCTGATTGCGGCGGCGCTCGGGCTGGTGGAGTGCGGGGCGTCGGGGATATTTCATGTGTGTGGGCCGGAGCTGTTGGGACGGTTGGAGTTTGCCGAGCGGGTCGCGGAGGCGCTGAGGTTGGATCGCACGCTGCTGGAAGGGGTGTCGACGGCGGTGCTGGGGCAGCGGGCGGCGCGTCCGCTGGCCGCGGGTCTGGCGACGTTGAAGTTGACGGCGCTTTATCCGCAGCTGCGGATGCGGACGGTGGCGGAGGCGATTGGAGACTGCGCGGCGGAGCTGGAGGCGTTTCTGGCAGAGGTGAAGGCTTAAGGACTGCGTGAAGATTTACGAGGGGAGCGCGATGGCGTCGAAGAGTGGCGTGCGGGTGCGAATGCTTTCTTCGAGCGGCGGCCCGAAGCCGTGGCGCAGGGTGAGGATCAGCAGGTAGCCGAGGAGCAGCGCGCGTATCTGTCCTTCAAATCGCTGATGGCCGGTAGTGGCATAGCTCAGCGGCGTAACGAGGACGGCGAGGCAGACCAGAGCCGTGTTGAGTCCGGGGACGACCACGTGAGCCCGATGCGCGCGAAGAGAAAGAAAGAGCAGAAGCGCGAAGGCGTAGTACAGATGCAGCAAGGTTCCGTCGCCGGAGAAGGCGGTGAAGAAGATTGAGGCGATCGAGAGCGCGAGGAGCTGGTTGATCAGGGGCAGACGGCGGATGCGGAGGGCGTACAGAAGCACTCCGAGCAGGGGTGTACAGGCCAGATAGAGGGACAGGCTGCGTTGAAAGAAGATCGCGTGATGGCCGATGGTGACGCTCGCCCATTTGATTAAGGAGAACAGGGAGTGATCGACGCCATTCTCCTGCGGGTGCCACCGGCCCATGTACTCAAAGCGGAAGAACGCCAGACCGCTGGCGATGCCGGCATAGGCGACAGGAATGGATGGGCCAAGCAGCGCCAAGGCGGCAAGGGAGAGGGCGAGAAAGACGGCCGCTCCGAAGAGCAGCTTGCGGTACTCGCGCGTGGAAAGAAACAGGCCGAGGTAGACGAACGGAAAGAGCTTCAGCGAGGCGGCGAGACCGAAGAGAGCGGCCGCGAGATAGCCTCTGCCGGTGCTGTAAGCCCAGGTGGCTGCAAGAAGCGCGATCCAGACGAGGATCTCCATGTTGCCGCGATCGATGACGAGGATGGCGGGCCAGGCGAAGAGAACCATGGTGGCGACGAAGAGAGAGGCTGTGAGGCTGGTGAGGCCTTGCCGTGAGAGCGCCGTGGCGAACCAGATCGCCGGCGCCAGCAGAGCCAGCATGCTGAAGGTGACGAAGGCGATGAGCGGGTGCGAACCGGCGTGATGCAGGAAGACGTTATATACGAGCGCGACGGATGCTGGGTACGAGAACGGGAAGCCGTTCGTAAAGAAGGCGGCGCTGTGCAGGAACTGGAACTTGTGCCAGTAGATGGTGAAGTCGCCGAAGCGCTGCCGGTCGGATGAGAGCGGGAAGAGCTCGCCGAACGAGTGGTGAAACAGGAGCTGACCAAGCAGGCAGTAGAGGATGCTGCCGCCGCCGAAGAGGAGGATGGTGAGCCAGACGTTGCGAAGTTCAGGAGGCAGTCCGGCACGAGGTGGCGGACCTGCGTCGAGCGACGCTGTGTGCTGAACGCGACCGGGCATGCGCTTTATCCTTACATACGGAGAAAGCCGACGACGCTCAAACCGAGACTCCTTGCGAGGGGGTGGGCGATGGGGCAGGCGAGGGCGTGCCGGTAGGCGTGTCAGGAGGCAAGCCGGGGGCAGGCGCGGGCGAACGGCCGAGCGCCAGGTCAACGAGAGCGTCGATGGCGGCGATGCGGGGCGACCAGCCGGGCAGCGGCGGCCCGATCCAGGGCTCGATTACCTGGCCTTCCCAGTAGGGCTTTGCGCCCCAGCGGAGATTGAGCTGAAGATGCGCGCGGCGGTTCAGCTCTTCGACCATCGGCTTGAGGGTTGCGCGGGTCTCGGACCGGACGCAGTAGACGGGCGCGAGGGCGGCGCCCGAGGAGAGCAGGCGGGCGGCGTGAAGGAAGGCCTGGACGACATCCTCAATGGCGACAAGCTCGATGGCCTGCCTGCCGTCCGAGAGGTCCACGGTTGTGCCGGGAGGGAGCGAGAGCAGATGGGCCCAGAGCTTGGAGCGCGTATCGCCGCGGCCGAAGGTGTCGTAGAGGATGAGGGTGACGGCGGAGACGAAGCCCTTGCGCTCGTAGAAGAAGAGCAGGTCCTGGAAGGCCTGTTTGGTGGCGGCATAGACGGTGTTCGGCGCGTACTGGCCGGCGGCGTCGAACTGCCAGTAGGTGCCGGTATTGATGAAGACGGCGGGCTTTGGGCAGCGGGAGGCGCCGAAGAGAAGGGCTGTTCCAAGCGCGAGATTGCCGTCCACCATCTCCTGCACACACTCGATGCTGACCGGTTCTTCATAGACGGCGGCGAGATGGAAGATGGCGTCGGGCTCGAGGCGGGTAACGAGCTCGGCGGCGGCGTAGGGACTCTGGCGGATGATGTGGATGTGCTCCGGGGGAAGGAGCGTGTTCAGCTTCTGGTGATCCTCGTTGGCGACGGCATGGACTTCTACGCCATCGGCGACGAGTGTCTCGACGAGGTGCGAGCCGACGAATCCGTTACCGCCTGTGAGAATGACACGACGCATGGTGAGGGGTCTGGTTGAGAGTGTAACCGCGATGCCGGAGTCGCAGGCTCCGCGGGGAGATACGTTCTGGAGTCAGGCTTCGGGGTTTCTGCGGGGAAGCTGTGCAGATTTCTGCGACAATCTGGCAGAGCGGCAATCGAAAGCAGGACTCTCTGACAACAACCGTGCGCAAGCCTTTGGTCTCTCTCGTCGTTCCTGTCTACAACGAGGCCGACAATATTCCCCTTTTTTATCCTGCTGTACGAGCCGTGATCGATCCACTTGCAGAGCAGTACGACTTTGAATTTGTGTTTACCGATAACCACTCGGGGGACAGTACTCCGCAGCTGCTGCGGGAGCTGGCGCGGCAGGACTCGCGGGTGCGGGCGTTTCGGTTCTCGCGCAACTTTGGGTATCAACGGTCGATCCTGACGGCGTATCTGCGGGCGAAGGGGGACGCGGCGATCCAGCTGGACTGCGATCTGCAGGATCCGCCGGAGCTGATTCGGGAGTTTCTGGCGCGCTGGCAGGATGGGTCGGATGTGGTCTATGGGGTCCGGAAGTCGCGGCTGGAGTCGACGCGGTGGACGCTGGCGCGAAAGGTCTTTTACTGGCTGGTCGACTTTTTATCGGAGGATCCGATTCCGCGGGATGCGGGGGACTTTCGCCTGATCAGCCGGCGGGTGATCGAGGAGTTGCGGCGCATCGGTGAGCCCAGCCCGTATCTGCGCGGGACGATCGCGACGCTGGGATTTCAGCAGACGGGCATCGATTATGCGCGGCGCGCGCGGGCGGTGGGCGAGTCCAAGTTCTCGTTTTACGACAATATCAAGCTGGCGCTCGACGGCATTATCAATCAGTCCGTGGTGCCGCTGCGGATGGCGACCTATCTGGGGCTGGCGATCTCCGCGCTGACGGTGCTGGCGAGTGTGGGCTATATTCTGGCGTACTTTACGGTGGGCTTTCGCGCGCCGGCCGGGTTTACGACGACGACGGTGCTGATTCTGGCCTCGCTGGGCATTAATGCGATGCTGCTGGGGATTATCGGCGAGTATCTGGGACGTATGTATCTGCAGATGAAGAATAAGTCACTCAGCATTGTGGAGCGGGAGTTGCATGACCTGGATTGATCAGCGATCCAAATATTCTGATGGAGATGATTGTGTTGCGAGCTTCTGAAAAGAATCTGATTTCATTGCCTCCGTTCCTCTATAGATTGGCTGCTGTGCTGACTGGGTTGATGGGTCTCTGCTTTTCCGTCGAGCTCATCGCTCGGCGAGCTTACCATTTACGGTCTGCTCCTTACTGGACACCCTTCTTTGAAGACTATTTTCCTGATTTTGTTTTTTTCAGAGGGCGCTTCGAGTTTTTTCATTCAGACCACTTCTTCAGTTACAACGGTGGTTTTCCGTTTATGTATCCAGCGCCTGTTGCAATCGTTTACAAGGCTTTCTACCTTCTTCCCGCGCACTCTCTTTTCGCTTTTCTGCTCTTTGGGAGCACGGCCTTGCTGCTGGCGGGCGTGTGGCTGACTCGCCAGCTTCTGGAGCGAGGGGTCGCAGTGCAGGATTCAGTTGCCTTCCCTCTCGTGGTGCTGCTGAGCTCCTATCCGGTCTGGTTCGTGCTTAAACAGGCGAATATGGAGATCACGATCTGGGCCATTGTTGCGACCGGTTTGGTTCTGTTTCTTCGCGGTAAGGGCTACTCCGCAGCGGCTTGCTTTGGCGTTGCGGCAGCGATGAAGGTATTTCCATTTGTTTATTTAGGTCTTTTTCTAAGAAGAAGACAA
>CAXTJC010000061.1:0-3372 GCA_964244225.1 uncultured Acidobacteriaceae bacterium | reverse complement strand
TCGGCAGATCGTCTTCGCTTCATTGGTTTTTCTTCTAACAACGATTGTGTCTCTTTGGCTGATAGATCCTGATATCCATAACTCTTGGAAGAACATCAGCGTTGGGCTCAATACATTCCGGTGGCTATACATGCTCCACATCAGGCCAGAGATCGGAGCGGATCATTCCCTGTTTGCTTTTATTAAGCTGTTGATTCGTCCGGCACCCACACCTGCATTTCTGGATCGTCTTTTACCGGTTTACTTAGTGACGGCCGCACTTGCTGGGACAGCGCTCTTTTTTCTTCGCATCGTCAGACTTCCGGCGCTTAATCAGATTCTCTGCCTGACCGTTGCATCCATACTGTTGCCACCGACCTCCTTCGAGTACACGCTGCTTCATCTCTTCCTGCCGCTCGCCTTGTTTGTATTGCTTGCTGTGGATGCTTCGCGTGAAGGACACATATCGCGGGTTCTAAAGATAGTCCTCGGATGCTTTGGCATTTTGCTCTCCTTCATTCCCGAGTTGATTCACCATGGGATGAGTTACGGAGGTCAGGTAAAGTGCCTGGTGTTGCTGGTACTCTTCGTCCTTGCGCTCTGGCGGCCGTTCGAGTTGTCAGAGCAATTGCTACGGCCGAAAGAGATGCAGGCGTGATGCCGGCACTCTACATTTGGCGTGACGATCTATAGAGATGGATGGAGAGCTTTCTATGCAAGCTGCGCGTGATACCGCAACACGGAGTCAGATGTCGCCCAAGGCTATTCAGTTCACGGAGTCCAAGCTTCCTGGCTGCTTTGTTTTACAGTTCCCAGTCTTTCACGATGAGCGCGGGCACTTTGTAAAGACGATTCAACGATCGGTGTTTGAGGCCCAGGGGCTGGAGGCTGACTTCAGGGAGTGCTTTTACAGTACGTCCTACGAGGATGTGCTGCGGGGCCTGCACTTTCAAACGCCGCCCAGCGATCACGCCAAGCTGGTCTATTGCACGGCGGGGGCGATCTACGACATGACGCTCGACCTGCGTGTGGGATCGCCGACCTACGGGCAGCATGAGATCTATGAGTTATCGAGCAGCGCCAGCAACGCCGTCTATCTGCCGCGCGGCATCGCGCATGGGTTTTATGTTCGCGAGGCGCCTGCCGTCATGGTGTATCACGTCAGCAGCGAGCATGATCCTGAACGGGATGCAGGAGTGCACTGGAACTCATTTGGTGCGGCGTGGCCGGTCGAACAGCCCATCGTCTCTGCACGCGATGACAGCTTTCCCTCGTTTTCGGAGTTTGAAAGCCCCTTTCGCTATGAGATCTCTCGATAGAGCCGGGAGGCGCAAGGGTTGGAGAGGGTCAGTCTGCGAAGCGGGACTTAAGCCGAAGGAAGGGCGACTCGAAGTATTTGTAACTCAGCCAGGCAAGTAGAAGTGTCGTGAGAAATGCCAGGAGAGCGATGACGTCAGGCGCACGGTTGCCTGCCGTGATGCGGCGATAGACCAGATGCACAAAGAAGATATGAAACATGTCATGAAAGACGTAGAAGCCGTAGCTGATCTGTCCCAGACGCCGGAGTGGACGGAGGTTCAGAAGGCGGGCCAGCGGGTTCTTCAACGAGAGCAGGCAGAGCACCAGGGCCGCCGCGGAGAGATCGATCAAGGTGTAGCCGATGGTTGTGAGCACAGGGGCGCCGGCGTATGGTTCATAGGCGTGGTGCATCGGCTGGAGCTGGGCATAGAGCAGTTCCCAGAGGATGAATCCAGCACTCGCAGCGAAAAGAAAGGGGCGGGCCAGACGAAGAACCCGGGCAGCCTCAGGCCCGCGAATTATAAGCGCGGCGAGACCGCCGATGAGAAGCGCGTCAGCCCGAAGAGGCGTTAGACGATAGAGCAGCTCGGCCGAGAGATAGACCTGCGGAACCAGCCATACGCATGCAATTCGCGCAGCTAGGACAAGGGGAATGCTGACGAGACAGATCGTCCGAAGCGTTTCGCGCTTGCGAACAGTAAAGACCACCATGGGCCAGACGAGATAGAACTGCTCTTCGACACAGAGAGACCAGAAATGCCCCAGCAGGAGAGTGAAGGAGGTGCGGGAGACGGGCTGTGATGGCAGGTGCTCAACCGCGCCAAGCGGTAGCCAGTGGCTATGGATAAAGATGAAGCGGGCGTAGTTGCCGAGATAACTGAACCACAGGACCCAGGCAGGATTCCACATCCAGTGAAAGAGCGGCGTGGTGAGCACCGCGCACAGCAGCACGGTGTAGTAGAGAGGAAAGATGCGCAGTGTACGACGCATATAGAAGTTGCGGATGCGATGCACCTGGTCTCGCGTGTCGTAGAGGATTCCCGTGATCAGAAAGCCGGAAAGGACGAAGAAGATGTCGACTCCGGCCCAGCCCCAGTTTAGTTGCAGATGGTATTGGGAAAAGTAATGCTCGAAGAAGACCATGAGAACGGCGATGGCGCGGAGGCCGTCGAGGGCGGGGTAGAAGCGTTTGTTTTCCGGCGGGGGGAGGTGTTCGGGGTTGCTGTCGGAATCAGGGGAGAGGTCGCCCTGCGAGGACAGTCCATCTTCTAACCGCGGCTGTGGACTGAGATTGCTCGGCAGAAGGCGGTTCCCCCAACGTGTCCCAGTATAGCGGGAAGCGAGTGTGAGATTGCGACGGCCTGGAGAGGCGAGACCAGAGGCGGATGAGGATCGTCTCACTCGTATACTGGGAGACGGTGCAGAGGATGAATGGGATGGACGAGACGGGCCGGGTTGGCTAGGCGCGCGATCATAGTTGGCGCGGGGCCGGCGGGTTTGACGGCGGCGCTGGAGCTGCTGCGGCACACGGATGTGGTTCCGGTGGTGCTCGAGGCATCGGATGAGATTGGCGGGATCTCGCGGACGATTCGGTATAAGGGCAACCGCATGGACATCGGCGGGCACCGGTTTTTCTCGAAAAGCGATCGCGTGATGCAGTGGTGGATGGACCTGATGCCGCCGGAGGTGAGCGCGGCCGAGACGGAGCAGGCGATCAGCTACCAGGGCAAGCAGCGGGTGGTTGCGGTGCCGGCGCGGCTGCCGCAAGAGCCGGTGCTGCGCGGTGCGGGGCCGATTCTGCTGGCGACTGATACGGAGGAGACGGAGGCGGACGGCACGCCGCGTGACCTGCCGTATGGCGCGGCGCACGGGCATACGGAGACGATCGTAACGGCGCCGACGGTGGCGGAGAGCGACCGGGTGATGCTGATACGGCCGCGCAAGAGCCGGATCTACTATCTGCGGCAGTTCTTCGATTACCCGATCCGGCTGACGGTGGGCACGCTGCGGGCGTTGGGGCTGAAGCGGACGGTGCGGGTGGGGGTGAGCTATCTTTGGTCGCGCCTGCACAAGATCGAGCCGGAGCGGAGTCTT
>CAXTJC010000060.1:0-10280 GCA_964244225.1 uncultured Acidobacteriaceae bacterium | reverse complement strand
CCACGGTTACTTTGCCGGGCTTGGTCGGGTGCTTGAACTGACGGTGACCGCCCTTCTGTGCCACCTGATACCACCCGTCTTCCTGAACGAGGCGCAGAATGTCTCGCGTCTTCATGCGAATTTCAGTGTACCCGAGGCCTATAAGGCCGAGAGCGCGATCAGCACGACGATCACCCCCAGCGCGAGCGATCTCTTATCCGTGATCGCATACACCACTGGATCCTCGTCGAGCTGTCCCCGGCTGGCCAGCAGCCACAGCCGGCTCAGCCACAGCAGCAGCACCGGCACCAGCAGCCAGAGCCGCGTGGAGTGCCGATACAGCTCATGCGCGTTCGAAAGATTGGAGATATAGAGCGTAAACACCACCACCGAGGCATACGCCGAGGAAGATCCAAAGCTGCGCAGCTGCTCGATATCCTCGATGTGGTAGCCGCGCCCAACCGAGGTCACGCCGCCGCGCGCCCTCAGACTTTCGAGCTCCGCAAACCGCTTCACAAAGGCGAGCGACAGAAAAAAGAAGATGCTGAAGCCGGCCAGCCAGGTTGAGACCGTCACGCCCGTCGCCGCCGATCCGGCCAGAATGCGGATCGTATACAAGCCCGACAGCACAATCACATCAATCAGCAGTGCTCGCTTCAGCCGCAGCGAGTACGCCAGGGTAGTGACGGTGTAGAACAGTAGCCACCCGAGAAACGAGAAGGGCCGATGCAGCGCCGACTCCGGCGATAGCGAGCTCACCACATGGGGCACCGCGACCGCCAGCACGAGCGCGAGGACGAAGAACAGGCCCACCACCGCTACGCCACGGAGCGCCGAGAGATCGCCTGCCGCAAACGGCCGCCGCCGCTTGCGCGGATGCACCCGGTCGGCTTCGATATCCAGCAGGTCGTTGATGATATAGGTGGCCGAGGCGCACAGCCCAAAGGAGAGAAAGGCCACCAGCGCGCCGGCGATCAGCCCGGCGGAGCGGACGTGCGCCAGCAGGAGCGGAAGGAAGATGAGCACGTTCTTGGCCCACTGATGCAGCCGGATCGCCTTCAGCCATGCCCGCAGCGGAGACGACCGTTCAAGAAAGCTGCGCGTCGGCACGATCTTTCGAGCTCGCAGACCCGAGAGCAGACCGCGGGTAGGATTGGCGACCAGCACTTCAGCACCGCTCGCGAAACAGGCGCTGAGCAGCGGAAGATCCGCGCTCGCGTTGCCGATGTAGCAGAAGCCCTGCGGAAATCGCTGCTGAAACGCCTCCAGCTTGTTTGTCCCCGCGAGATTGTGGGCTCCATCCGACGCTAGAACGCCCGAAAACAAGCCAATATGATCGGCAACGCGATGCGCCAGAACGCTGTCCGCCGCCGTCGCCAGGTAGATCGGCCGGCCGCCGGCGTGCTGCTCCTCCAGGTAGCGCAGCAGCTCCTGGTTGTACGGCAGATGCAACACATCGAGCTCCACCGCCTGGGTGATGTGCCGCTTGAGCGCCGCCTTGCCCCCGCGTAGCCAGCCCGGAATCTTGAACAGCGCAAGCGGGGACTGACGCGCCAGCGCCAGCGTCGAATCGATCAGCGTATCCGACCGCACCAGCGTGCCGTCAAGGTCCACGCACAGAGGCAGACCGGGCATCGTAGGCGAGTAAATCGAAGTACTTTGGGGATTGATTTGGGCCTTGATCTGGTCCGGAATCGATTCCTGCGGCATCATACTGCTGCTCCTGACCGTACGTGGGCGACGAACCCACGGGTCATCGTCTCATAGCCGGATTTATTCGTGGAACCAGGCGGCTGAAACCTCCAAACCTCCACGCACGTCATTATCATTGATTGCGAAGCTCTTCCCGATAAGCTGCAGCGACTAGATTCAGAGATCCCCCCAAGTGAGCGTGCATGGCGTCCGTCCCAACTGAGCAGGAAAGTATCCAGCAGCACGAGCCCCCGCTGGCACTCCCGTCCCCCGAGCGGCAGACGCCGTCTGATGCAGCTCCCGCCGGGCCGCCAAAGGGCTCGCTCCTGCGCAAGCTGATTGTGGTCGCGGTCATTCTGCTGGCCGTGGCCTTTGTCGTCTGGAAGGTGCGTGCCAATCAACGCCAGCAGGAGGCGGAAACGCAGAAACTGGCCGCCGCTGCCGATCGCCCCGTGCCGGTCTCTGTGATCCCGGTACAGCAGAAGAACATGCCGATCTACCTGTCGGCCCTGGGCACGGTCACAGCGTACAACACCGTAACCATCCGGTCGCGCGTGGACGGGCAGCTCATGCGCGTCAACTTCCGCGAAGGCCAGTCCGTCCGCAAGGGCCAGCTGTTGATTGAGATCGATCCCCGGCCTTACCAGGCGGTGCTCGATCAGGCCCAGGGCCAACTCGCTCGCGACCAGGCGAACGGCAAAAATGCGGATGCCGAGGCGGCCCGCTATACGGCACTTTATCAGGCGGGCGTGGTTAGCCGCGAGAGTCAGCAGGCGCAGGTTTCAACGGCCGGCCAGGCGACCGGAACCATCACGTCCGATCAAGCAGCGATTAACGCAGCCCGCGTCAACCTGGTCTACACCAAGATCACCTCGCCGATCGACGGCGTGGTCGGCCTTCGCCAGGTCGATCCCGGCAACATCGTCCACGCGGCGGACACTACCGGTCTCGTCGTCGTCACCCAGCTGCAGCCCATCTCTGTGATCTTTACCCTGCCGGAGGACTATCTGCCGCAGGTTCTGCAGATGACGCGCGCCGGCAAGCGCCTCGGCGTTGAGGCCTACGACCGCTCCGAGACGACGCACCTGGCTAGCGGCAGCCTGCTTACGGTTGACAATCAGATCGACACCACCACTGGAACCGACAAGGTCAAAGCAGTCTTCGAGAATCGCGAGAACACCCTGTTCCCGAATCAGTTCGTCAACGTGCGGCTGATCCTGCAGCAACGGCCGGACGCCCTCGTAATCCCCGCCGCCGCGGTGCAGACCGGATCGCAGGGCAGCTTCGTCTACGTGCTGCGCGATGGCGATCCGCCAAAGGAGATGCAGGATGCCAACGCCGCAACCCGCAACGGCGGCAAGGGCCGGAAGGCAGCCGGCGCGGGCTCGGGCAAGGGAGATGCGGGCGCATCCGGAGACATCGGCTCGTCCGCGGGTGCGGGTGCTCCTGCCCAGAAGACACCGCCTCATTATGTCGTTATGCAGCCGATCAAGATCGATCTGACCGAGGGCACACAGGTCATTCTGGCCGACGGGCTGAAAGCCGGCGACCAGATCGTCATTGACGGCCAGGAACGGCTGAAGAACGGCAGCCGCGTGATCCCGCATGCCGCCGCCCAGCGCAGCGCCTCCGCGGCCCCGGCCAGCACCATATCGGATTCTGCCAACCCCGCCACCGGCGACGACGCCGGCAAGCCCGTTGACCACATGGATACACGTCGCACCCGAAAGAACGGCCAGCCGCAACAGCAAAACGGCACAGTGGGGCAACAGCCATGAGCCCGTCACGGCCATTCATCCTCCGGCCGGTGGCCACCTCGCTCCTGATGGTGGCCATTTTGCTTGCCGGTTTTGTCGCTTACCAGCAGCTCCCGGTCTCGGCCCTGCCCGAGGTGGACTACCCCACCATTCAGGTGATGACCTTCTACCCCGGCGCCAGCCCGGACGTGATGGCCAGCTCCGTCACGGCGCCGCTCGAGCGGCAGTTCGGTCAGATTCCCGGTCTCTCGCAGATGACCTCGACCAGCTCGGGCGGCGGCAGCGTCATCACGCTGCAGTTCGATCTGTCTGACTCGATCGACGTCGCCCAGCAGGATGTGCAGGCGGCCATCAACGCCGCCACCAGCTATCTGCCCAAAGACCTTCCGAATCCGCCGGTCTATAGCAAGGTGAACCCGGCCGACGCGCCGATTCTCACCCTCGCGCTCTCGAGCGACTCGCTCGCGCTGTCGAAGGTCGAGGATCTCGCCGACACACTGCTCGCGCAGAAGATCTCGCAGCTCTCGGGAGTCGGCCTGGTCTCGATCAATGGCGGCCAGAAGCCCGCCGTCCGCATCCAGGCGAATCCGACCGCCATGTCCAACTACGGGCTCAGTCTCGAGGACATGCGCACGGCGCTCGGCACCGCCAACGTCGATCAGGCCAAGGGAAATCTCAACGGCGCCCGCCAGTCCTACACCATCGGCGCCAACGACCAGCTGCTGTCCAGCATCGACTACAGCAAGGTCATCATCGCCTATCGGAACGGCTCGCCCGTTCGCCTGAGTGATGTCGCCAACGCGGCGGACTCCGCCGAGAACCTCTATCTCGCCGCCTGGATGGGCTTCTCCGCGCAGCCTGCCACAAAGGACGCTCCGGCGCGCGAGCTTCAGCTCAAGCCCGCCGTCATCATCAACATCCAGCGGCAGCCCGGCGCCAACATCATCGGCGTCGTCGATGAAGTCCAGAAGCTACTGCCTCAGCTGCGCAGCTCGCTGCCCGCCAACGTTCTTCTCCAGGTCCTTACCGACCGCACCAACACCATCCGCGCCTCGGTTAAAGACGTTCAGTTCTCGCTCCTTCTCACCATCGCCCTCGTCGTGATGGTGATCTTTCTCTTCCTGCGCTCCGTAGCCGCGACTGTTATCCCCTCGATCGCCGTTCCACTCTCGATCGTCGGCACCTTCGGCGTCATGTACCTGCTCGGCTACTCGCTGAACAACCTCAGCCTCATGGCGCTCACCATCTCAACCGGCTTCGTCGTAGACGATGCCATCGTCATGGTCGAGAACATCAGCCGCTACCTCGAAGAAGGCGACGATCCGCTCACCGCCGCGCTCAAGGGCTCGGAGCAGATCGGCTTCACCATCCTCTCGCTGACCGTCTCGCTCATCGCCGTGTTGATTCCCCTGCTCTTCATGGGCGATATCGTCGGCCGGCTCTTCCGCGAGTTTGCCGTCACCCTCTCAGTCACAATCCTCGTCTCGGCCTTCGTCTCGCTCACGCTTACGCCCATGATGGCGGCCAAGCTGCTCAAGCACACGCCCGACAGTCAGCAGACTCGCTTCTACAAAAAGTCCGAGGAGTTCTTCGAGTACGTTATCGCGCGCTACGGTGCAGGTGTCCGCTTCGTGCTGCGGCACCAGACCATTACGCTTCTGGTCACCCTCGCCACCTTCCTGCTGACGATCTTTCTCTACATCATCGTGCCCAAGGGCTTCTTCCCCGTGCAGGATACCGGCGTTCTGCTCGGCATTACGGAGGCTCCGCAGACGATCAGCTTCTCCGCCATGGCCGCCGGACAGCAGACGCTCGCCCGCAAGATCCTCGAGAACCCGGACGTCGATAGCGTCTCCTCCTTCATCGGCATCGACGGCACAAATACAACCCTGAATAGCGGCCGCATCCAAATCAACCTGAAGGATCGCGAGACCCGCACCCACTCCGCGACCGACATCATCCGTGTCCTGCAGAACGATCTTGCCTCCGTTACCGGGATCGAGTGCTACCTGCAGCCGCTGCAGGATCTCACCGTCGATGACCGCATCAGCCGCACGCAGTATCAGTACTCGGTTGAAGATGCGAACGCGGACGAGCTTGCGCTCTGGTCCAATCGCCTGGTCGAGAAGTTTAGGACCATCCCGATCATGACCGACGTCGCCAGCGACCAGCAGCTCGAAGGCCTCGATGCGCATCTCGTCATCGATCGCGACACCGCCTCGCGCCTCGGCATCACGCCGCAGAATATCGACGACACCCTCGACGACGCCTTCGGCCAGCGCCAGGTCTCGACCATCTTTACCCAGCTGAACCAGTACCACGTCATCCTTGAGGTCGCGCCCAAGTTCCAGCGCAACACCGATTCGCTCGACAACATCTACGTCAAAAGCTCAAACGGCACACAGGTTCCGCTCTCCACCTTCACCCACCTTGAGGAGCGTCCGGCCAGCCTTGCCATCAACCACCAGGGCCAGTTCCCCGTCGTCACCATCTCGTTCAACCTCGCTCCCGGCAAGTCCATCGGCGACGCCGTCACCGCCGTCAATAAGGCCCGCAGCGAGCTCAACCTGCCGGCCAGCGTCAACGCAAACTTTGAAGGCACCGCAAAGTCCTTCGAGGCCTCGCTGCAGAACGAGCCGATCCTCATCCTCGCCGCGCTCATCGTCGTCTACATCGTCCTCGGCGTTCTCTATGAGAGCTACATCCATCCCATCACCATTCTCTCGACCCTTCCCTCGGCCGGCGTCGGCGCCATCCTCGCGCTGCTGCTCTTTCACGTCGATCTCTCGGTCATCGCGCTCATCGGCATCATCCTGCTCATCGGCATCGTGAAGAAGAACGCCATCATGATGATCGACTTCGCACTCGAAGCCGAGCGCGACAAAGGCATGCAGCCCGAAGAGGCGATCTACCAGGCCTGCCTGCTGCGCTTCCGGCCCATCATGATGACCACCATGGCCGCCCTGCTCGGCGGCGTTCCGCTCGCGCTTGGCAGCGGCACCGGCAGCGAGCTGCGCCGGCCGCTGGGCATCGCGATCGTCGGCGGCCTGATCGTCTCGCAGGTTCTCACCCTGTTCACCACGCCCGTCGTGTACCTCTTCTTCGATCGCATCGGCCGCCGCTATCTCCACACCGCCGAGGCCGACGCGGAGCTCTACGAGCGCACGCACGAAGGCGAGCACGCGCCCGTCCACGCAGCGGGAGACTAGGCAGCGTATGTCGTTCAAGAATCCCGAACCCGGCGACACAACCCCGCGCAACGGCGCGCGCCCCGGCGATGCGGAGAAGGCCTATGGCGGTGCGCAGGATCGTGGCGGAAATACGACCCCAACCGACCACGCCCGCCCAGCGGATAGACGCGATCCCGGCACGCTCGACCGTGAAACCCGGCCGGACGAGACCGAACTCAACCAGGGCGGCGTGCACTTCTCCGCGCCCTTCATCAAGCGGCCGGTCGCCACCTTTCTGCTCTCCGCGGCCATCCTGCTCGCGGGCGCCGTCGGCTATAAGCTCCTGCCCGTCGCCAGCCTGCCGCAGGTGGAGTTCCCCGTCATCTCGGTCGGTGCCAGTCTGCCTGGCGCGGATCCCGAGACCATGGCCTCCTCGGTCGCCACACCGCTCGAACGCCAGTTCGCCAAGATCGCCGGCATCAACGAGATGACCTCGTCCTCGTCGACCGGCTCCGCGTCGATCACGATGCAGTTCGACCTGACCCGCGACGTGAACGGCGCCGCCCGCGATGTGCAGGCCGCCATCAACGCCGCGCGCAGTCAGCTGCCGGCGAACCTGCCGAACAACCCGACCTACCGCAAGATCAATCCGGCGGACGCGCCCATCCTCATCCTCGCGCTCACCTCGGACACCCTCAAGGTGCCGCAGATCTACGACGCCTGCGACAGCATCCTCGCGCAGAAGATCGCGCAGGTAGAAGGTGTCGGGCAGACCTTCTGCGGCGGCAGCGCGAAGCCCGCCGTCCGCGTGGAAGCCAATCCGATGCAGCTCAGCCAGAATGGCATCGGCCTTGAAGCCCTGCGCGCCGCGATCGGAACGGTCAACGTCAACCAGCCCAAGGGCTACATGCAGAACGGGAGCCAGCGCCAGAGCGTCAGCGCCTCCGACCAGCTCTTCGGCGCTGCTGCCTACGCCCCGCTCATCATCTCCACCGATCGCGGACCGGTCAGCTCCGCCCCGGCCAGCTCCGGCCTGCCGGCCGCCGTCGCCAGTGCCGTCTCGACCGCTCCCGCAAGCACACCGGGCACAACCGGTACAACCTCCAGCGCAGGCACGGTCGGCAGTCCTGCAAGCACCGTCCCGGCCGCTACCAACCTGAACGTGAACTCCGCCACAGTCGCCAGCGGCGTCTCCGCTCCGGGCCACGGCATCGTGCGCATTCAGGATGTCGCGCAGGTCGTCGACTCGGTCGAAGACATCCATACCGGCGGCATGTTCAACGGTAAGCCGGCCATCCTCGTCGTCGTCTTCAAGACCCCGCAGGCCAATGTCATCGAAACCGTCGACAGCGTTCTCAAGATGCTGCCCACGCTCGAAGCCTCCATCCCGCCCTCGATCAATCTGCACGTCGCGCTCGACCGAACCACCACCATCCGCGCATCGGTCAAAGACGTGACGCGCACCCTCGTCATCTCCATCCTTCTGGTCATCCTCGTCGTCTTCCTCTTCCTGCGCGAGGTCCGCTCCACGCTCATCCCGAGCGTCTCCGTTCCGCTCAGTCTGCTCGGCACCTTCGGCGTCATGTACCTGCTTGGCTACACGCTCGACAACCTGAGCCTGATGGCCCTGACCATCTCCACCGGCTTCGTGGTAGACGACGCCATCGTCGTCATCGAGAACATCAGCCGCCATCTCGAAGACGGCCTCTCGCCCTTTGACGCCGCAATGCTCGGATCGAAGGAGATCGGCTTCACCGTTCTCTCGATGAGCGTCTCGCTGATCGCCGTCTTCATTCCCATCCTGCTGATGGGCGGCATCGTCGGCCGCCTCTTCCGCGAGTTCGCCGTCACGCTCTCGGTCGCAATCGCCGTCTCGCTTGTGGTTTCGCTCACCACCACGCCCATGCTCAGCGCCAAGTTCCTCAAGGCGCACGGCGATCAAAACCACGGCGCAGTCTATAACTTCGGCGGCCGCGTGCTGGACTGGATGACGCGCGAGTACGAACGCGGCCTGCGCTGGGTGCTGCGCAAGCAGGGACTTGTGCTGCTCATCACCATTCTCACCTTCGTCCTCAACATCTATCTCTTCATCCTCGTTCCCAAAGGCTTCTTCCCGCAGCAGGACACCGGCCGCGTAGGCGGTCAGATCCGCGGGCAGCAGGACGTCTCCTTCGATGAGCTCAAGGCCAAGGTCCAGCAGATCTCCTCGATCGTGCAGAACGATCCCGGCGTGCTCAACACCATGGCCTTCGTCGGCGGCGGCGGTCCGGGCGGCGGCGGCGGCAACACCGGCTCGGTCTTCATCTTTCTGAAGGGCGATGCGATCCGCCAGAAGACCGGCGACACCGCCGAGGCCGTGCTCAATCGGCTCCGCCCCAAGACCGGCAATATCCCCGGCGCGCAGCTCTTCCTGCAGTCACAGCAGGAGCTCCGCATCGGCGGCCGCAACACCGCCACGCAGTATCAATACTCGCTCACCGCCGACAGCCTGGCCGATCTCAACGAGTGGTCGCCCAAGCTTATGGACGCGATGAGCAAGCTGCCTCAGCTAAAAGATGTCGCCACCGACCAGCAGGAAGACGGCCTGCGCGCGCAGATCGTGATCGATCGCGATACTGCCAGCCGGCTGGGCGTCTCGTCGCTCACCATCGACAACACGCTCTCGGACGCCTTCGGCCAGAAGCAGGTCTCGACAACCTACATGCCGCTCAATCAGTACCACGTAGTGATGGAGGTCGCGCAGGAGTACCAGCGCAATCTCGACGCTCTGAAGAGCATCTACGTCAAAAGCACGACCGGCGCCATGGTACCGCTCTCCGCCGTCACCAGGATCGAGCAACAGCGGATCCCGCTCAGCGTAAATCATCAGTCGCAGGCGCCCGCCACGACTCTCAGCTTCAACCTGACCACCGGCACCTCGCTTAGCGACGCGACCGCCGCCATCGAGCAGGTCCGCGTCCAGATCGGCATGCCCTCCGCCATCCGCGGCGGCTTTCAGGGCACCGCACAGGCCTTCCAGGCCTCACTCGCCAGTGAGCCGTATCTGATCGTGCTCGCCCTCGTCGCCGTCTACATCGTGCTCGGCATGCTGTACGAAAGCTTCATCCATCCGCTCACCATCCTTTCGACGCTGCCCTCCGCCGGTGTGGGCGCGCTCATCGCTCTGCTCATCACCCAGACCGATCTCAGCGTCATCGCCATGATCGGCATCATCCTGCTCATCGGCATCGTGAAGAAGAACGCCATCATGATGATCGATTTCGCACTGGTGGCTGAGCGGCAGGGCGGCAAGTCGCCCGAAGAAGCCATCTACGAGGCCTGCCTGCTGCGCTTCCGCCCCATCATGATGACGACCATGGCCGCTCTGCTCGGTGGCCTGCCCCTCGCGCTCGGCACCGGCACCGGCAGTGAGCTGCGCCGTCCGCTAGGCATCACTATCGTCGGCGGCCTCATCGTCTCACAAGCTCTCACCCTGTTCACGACGCCGGTGGTGTACCTCTTCTTCGACCGGCTGCGCGGCCGCTTCGCGCAGCGGCATGCCCAGCCCGGCATGCACCTGCCTGCCCATCGTCAGCCCACCGCACAGCCCGTCGCCGGCGACTAGACACACCATAGAAGTGTCATCTCGACCGAAGCAAAACAGCTTCTTCGTTTTGCAAAGTGGAGAGACCTGCAGTACATC
>CAXTJC010000059.1:0-10296 GCA_964244225.1 uncultured Acidobacteriaceae bacterium | reverse complement strand
CGATAATAATGATGAGATTGTTGGCGGAACGCTCAGCAATCTTCCACAGGACTCAGTCGGCGAGTTTCAAATCGCAACGGCGCGCTTTACCGCGGAGGTTGGCCGGTCCGGCAACAGCATCATAAATGTGGTCACGCGTTCCGGCGGAAATCAGTTGCACGGCTCGGCTTTTCTGTTTGAACGCAACCGCCATCTTCAGGGATTGCCGGCAACGTTCGACCGCACGCAGCCCACGCCGCGCTTTGACCGGGAACAATTCGGCGGCTCGGTTGGCGGGCCGTTTCGCAAGGACAAGGCCTTCTGGTTTTCGTCCGTTGAATACCGCAACCAGCACGCCGCCATCCAGACGGGCACGCGCGACTTTACCTCGAACAGCATTCTGAACACGGCTGCCCCTGCTCCGCTGGGCGATACCCTGCTGTCGAACCGTGTGGACTACCACGCGAATCCAGCGAACCTCTTCAGTCTTCGTTATTCCTTCAATCGATCCGTAGAAACCGCCCAGGCCAGTGCTTCTTCTTCAACACCACAGAGCACCGCGGCCGAGCGGCAGAGTTCGCTTAACCGGTTCAACTCGGCCGTGGGGACGTGGACGAGGATTTTCGGCTCGAACCGCGCGAATGATCTGTCCTTCCATTTCGACAACTTCTACAACAGCGTGCTGAAGTATCCGAACGACGCTTCGCTGACAAACCCCCAGCTGAACCTGACGAATGAACTGATCTTTCCGGACCTCGCTGATGGAGCGAACTTCAACGTGCCACAAGCAACGCATCTGGACCGCTATCAGGTGCGCGATGGCTTCACTATGACGCTCGGCAAGCACATTCTGCACACCGGAATTGAGTTTCAACATTATCGCGTTACCGGCGAGATCAACGTCTTTGGCACAGGCACCGTCATCCTCACCAGCGACTTCGGCTTCGCGGACCTGAATGGCGACGGCAAGATCAACGATCTGGATATACCGGTGGCTGTCGGCATCAAGAGTTCGGCTCCGATTACGCCGGTACCGATTCCGCCAATCCAAAACAACTACACGGCAGGCTATCTGCAGGATGATTGGCGAGTGCTACCGAACCTGACACTCAATCTCGGCCTGCGCTATGAATTCGATTCGAACGCAACCGGCCAAAGCAGCGCACACGCGCCCTGCCCCACGCTCACGACGATTCCGACTGTTCCCTGCACCTGGATGGCAAACGTTCTGCCTCTCCAGAAAAATCCCGACACCAAGAACTTCGGCCCGCGCGTCGGCTTTATCTTCGATCCGTTTGGCCGTGGCACCACGGCCATCCGTGGCGGCTATGGCATTTACTACGACCGCATCATCCTGGAAGCGGGATCGAAGGAACTGGTGCAGAACGACCGCGCGCTCACCGTCACTCAGTACGCTGGATCGAGCTGCACGAACCCCAACATTCCCGCACCGGCCAGCCTCAATCTCTGCTTCGCGCCGGGATCGAGCTTCGCGCCGAACAGTCCGACGATTGCGAGCGCCTTCAGCGGACCGCATCAGACCGGCGGCGTCGGCATCGTGGCCCTTG
The DNA here is from genome assembly GCA_964244225.1 of uncultured Acidobacteriaceae bacterium. GTDB lineage: Bacteria > Acidobacteriota > Terriglobia > Terriglobales > Acidobacteriaceae > Edaphobacter. Next base: position 8,749 of record CAXTJC010000059.1, on the reverse strand, counting down.
GTCCAAATTCACATCATCCACTGTTTCAGCAGTTCTCGCTTGGGATGCAGCAGCAGGTAGGCCGCGACTGGCTTGTGACCGCCGATGGCCTGCACGTCTTCGGCTCCCGCCAGCTGATCGGCAGCCTTCTACGCAGCACCACGTCAACCTCGCCGTACATCGCGTGCCCCGGCAACAATGGGACCTGCCTCATCAGTGATCCAGCTACGGGAATCTCGGACAGCGTCACCATCCTCGACTCCTCGGCCAAGAGCTGGTACGACGGTCTGCTGGCGAGCGTGGCCCATCGGCCCAGCAAATTCCGACGATTCGCATACCAGTACAACATCAGCTATACACTCTCAAAGACTTTTGATTATTCCAACGACGACCAGCTTGAGAACGGCAATAAAGATGAGCAGGTAAATCTGGTCGAGGGCACCTCCGGCCTGCGCAGGGAGAAGGGCTACTCTCTGACGGATGAGCGGCATCGGCTTACCTTTTATGGCGAGGCTAAGCTGCCCTACGGCTTTTCCGTGGCACCGATCTATACCTTCGGCTCGGGAGTGGCCGCCGACACCTTCATTCCCGGTACGGCAAGCCAGCGGACCGGCGCAAGCGGATCGCGCCTGCCATTGCTGCCGCGGAATGCGTTAGGCCGCGAGATCAGGAACAGCAATCAACTGAACGCTGCGATCGATCGCTGGAATGCACTGCCCGCCTGCCCAGTAGCCACGGGCGTGTGCAATGAAGGCGGCGCTCTGGCGCATGTGCCTGGCAACATTAACTACTTCAGCCCCTTCTCCTCACTCGATCTGCGGCTACAGAAGGTCTTCGTACTGCGGGAGACACTGTCGCTGAATCTGATCGGAGAAGGTTTCAACCTCTTCAATCAGGTGAATGTACGCGGCACGTCGAATGCGAATTTTGCGGGCCGCGACATCTCGATTGCGTCAGCTTCGTCGTTTCAGGGAACCGCGCCCGTACAAGCCAACTTTTTCAGACCAGTCAGCACAGCTGGAGGATTCTTTGGCTCAGGCGGCCCGCGTGCGTTCCAGTTCGCAGCAAGACTGGAGTTCTAAACCAGCCATGCCGACCCCTGAATACGAACTTTTGAATGCAAATCAGATATCGCCGAGGATCAATGCGGCGAACCTGCCGGTTGTTTCTGAGAATGAAGCGCCGGCAGAGGTGAAAGCGCTGTACAGCCATTTCCGATCACACTTTGGACGGCCGCACGTGCCTGGCATTCTGCAGTGCTTCGCCACGCATCCGCCCATGCTGGACCACATGATGGGACTGGCGGAGACCATGCTCTTCAGCGACGGTGCGCTCGGCCGCGAGCATAAAGAACTGCTTGCGACCTTTGTCTCGTCCGGAAACTATTGCGCCTATTGTGCCGACAGTCACGGGTTCTTCCTTCGCGTGCATGGCGGATCCGAAGAAGCGCTTGAGGCAGCACTGGCCTGCGACCTGCACTCTGGTGCGCTTACACCGCGCGTGCGGGTCTGGCTCGGCTTCATCGCCAAGGTAAGCGATCACTCCCACACGATTGCTCCCGCAGACATCAACGTCCTGCGCCAGGATGGCTGGAGCTATTTGCAGATTGCCGAGACTATCCATCTGACCGCGCTGTTTGCCACCTTCAATCGCGTCGTGAACGCCTTCGGCCTCTCATCGCAAAGCCTGCTTGCAACACTGCAACCGCAGAATAGGGAGAAAATGGGATGAACTCAATCGATACCGAACCACACCTCTTTCTGCGTGGTGTCGAGGACAACCCGCAACCCAGTCCCTACGCGGACGCCATCGCAAATGCCAAAAATGCAGGCATGGAGTATTGGGGCATCTGGAACCTGCTTGCCTTTCGACCCAAAGCCGCGCATCATCTGGCAGCCCTGTCGCACGAGATCATGTTTGCCGACGCTCCCATCAGCCCTGCGCTGCGCGAACTGATCGCGGCTTATACATCTTCCTTGAACCGGTGCGAGTTCTGCATGCGAGCGCACGCGGCAGTTGCGGCGCATACGCTGGGCGAGGAGCTGGTGTGGAGCGTGCTGCACGACCTGGAAGCGTCCACGCTAGAAGAAGATCAGAAAGCTCTGCTTCGCTTCACTCGCAAGCTCACGTTTGACTCGGGCTCGATCACCGAAGCCGACATCACGGAGCTACACACTGCCGGATGGGAAGACGATGCGATCTTCTATGCTATCGAGGCGTGTGCCCTCTTCAACTTCTATAACCGCTACGTCTCGGGCAGCGGCGTCCGTCTCGTTTCGGATGACAGTGTCAAACGCCTCGCCACCCGCATGGCCGAGCACGGCTACAACCGCTAACACGAGAGAGACCCGCATGACGCAACCAGAAGAACTCGTGCTTCGAGAGACATCACCCTCCTACCCCGGATGGAGAGTAGCTATCGCTGCCTTCGTCGGTGTGATGGTGAGCTTTGCCGCCATCGTTCCCTATACCTTCAGCCAGTTCCTCGATCCGCTTCATGCGGCTTTCGGCTGGGGGCGCGAACCCATGTCCAATGCCTTTGCGATTGCCGCCCTGACAGTCGCGCTGTTTTCGCCCGGCATCGGCATGCTGCTCGACCGATTCCCGCCACGCCGCATCATCCTACCGTGCATCGTCGTCTTCGCTATCGCGCTCGCATCTCTCAGCCGGCTCACGCCCAGCATCGGTCAGTTTTACTTCACCTTCTTCATCCTTGGTGTGGTCGGCAACGGCACGGCGCAGCTTGCATATTCGCGTGCCGTGCTCACCTGGTTTCGTGAGCGTCGCGGCATGGCGCTTGCGCTCACGCTCACGGGCAGCGGCACCGGGTCGATTGTGATTCCGCAAATAGTCCAGGCCGTCATGCACCGGTATGGCTGGCGCGAGGCTTACCTCGCCTTGGGCGCGATCGCGATGCTCGGCTTTCCGCTCACCGCACTGCTGGTGCGCAACCGGCCGCTCGCCGCCGGACGCCACGATGAAAGCCTTGCCACGGGGAGCACGGTTCGCCAGGTGCTGCGCAGTCCAACCTTCTGGCTGCTTGCCCTCATCGTGCTGCTTCCGGCCTTCGGCTCAAACGGACTGATCTCGCACCTGGCCGCGATCCTGACGCAGCGTGGTCTCTCGGGCGAAAGCGCGGCAACCGCCCTCTCTATGCTGGGCGCCTTCGGCATCGCGGGTCGCCTGATCACGGGTGCGCTGCTTGACCGTTTCTTCGCGCCGCGGCTCGCCCTCGTTATGCTCGGATTCGCAGGTATTGGAACATTGATTTTGGCCTACGCATCGACACCTTCCGTTGCAATCGCCGGCACCGCGGTTCTCGGCTTTAGCCTTGGCAGCGAAGGCGACATCACGCCCTACCTCATTGCACGCTTCTTCGGCCGTAAGAGCTTCTCCACCATCTATGGCCTAAGCTGGACCGCATATGCCATCGGCGGTGCCACCGGGCCGATGCTGATGGGCCATCTGTACGATCGCTTCGGCGGCTACCAGCCCCGCTTCGTTGTCGGCCTTGCCATCACCTGCATCGCCGCCGCGCTGCTCAACCTGCTGCTGCCGCGTTATCTCGCAGAAGCTCCTACGCAAGCGGAGTTAGCCATCACGACACCTATTCCCATGGAGATTCGACATGCCGCACATTAACCTTGAGGAAGATCTGCCAGGCATCACAGCTGGCTTCGCCTTTCGCCCAGAGACGGCGCAACCGATGCGCGAACTCGCACACATTCTGCTGCACAGCGCTGGCCAGAACAGCGATCTGAGTTCGCGCGACCGTGAACTGATCGCGACATTCGTCTCGTCGCGCAACACCTGCTACTTCTGCCAGACAAGCCATGGGGCCGCAGCCACTCACCTCGCCGGCGACGATCCAACACTTGTAGACGCAGTTTGTGAAGATTATCGAAGTGCGAAGATTTCCGACAAGCTGAAAGCACTGCTTGCAATTGCAGATGCTGTCCAGAAGGCCGGCAAGAGCGTCACGCCGGATTTGATTACGACAGCGAGCGATCGCGGTGCCGACGACCTTGAGATCCATGACACAGTCCTGATTGCCGCTGCATTTTGCATGTACAACCGCTACGTCGACGGGCTGGGCACGTGGCAACCGCGAAATGAAGAGATGTACCGCAATATGGGAAAGCGAATGGCCGAGGAAGGCTATTCCAGGTAGCAGTCATCACATGGCAGGCATCTTAAGACCGCTATAGAACGGGTCTTTCAGATAGCACTACTCTTCATGCCCCGGATGCGGATTGGCCTCCCCGGCCTTCTCACCGTTAGGGAACACCAATTCCTGCACTGAAGTATTGGTAGTTCCGAACTTCGGATTCAGGTAGTGGTCGAAGAAAGCCAGTTGCTTGGACCAAGCATCCAGGCGATGCGATGGCTGCGCAAATCCGTGAAGCTCTCCCGGGTAAGTGAAGTAGAAGACCCTTTTGTGCTGAGCCCGTAGCGCTTTCACAAACACCTCAGATTCCGCCGGGGGCACCTGCGGATCATTTTCACCATGCATCACCAGCAACGGCGTTCTTACTTTTTCAATGGAAGGGAGCACGTTGGCTCGGCGGTACACCTCCGGCTTATCGGCCGGCGTGCCTCCCATCTTCATCATCCATCGCGTTGCGGACTGCGGGTTGGTTCGTTGAACGAAGAGTTCGCGATCCACTACACCATAAAGCTCAATGGCGGCCGCGAAAAGATCGGGGTAACGCGTGACGGCGTAAGCCACCATGGTCCCGCCGTGACTTCCACCGCCGATGCCGATACGAGCTGGGTTCGCGGCTTCGTTGGCTATGAGGTATTGCGCACCGGCGGCCACGTCGTCCACCTCGCCGCCGTTTGAGTCTTCGACGTTTAAGTTGCGGAAGACCTCGCCATAGCCTGTGCTTCCACGGTAGTTCGGTTCGAGTACGAGGTAACCGGCCTGCGCGAGATACTGCGCCCAGCCGTCCAGGTGAAAGGTGTCCTGGCCCTCCGGCCCGCCGTGGACCCATAGGATCGCAGGCAGCTTGCCACCTGTCTTCGCTGAGTGCGGTCTATAGAGCAGCCCGGAGATTTCACGGCCATCCTTACTCTTCCACGTCACACGTTCTGGAAGTTGAAAACTCGTCGATATGTTTTCCGGTGTCGTATGTGTCAGCGGCCTAGGCAAACTGGGACCGGATGCATTCACAACGAACAGATCCGTGGCTTCGTTGGCAGACTGATGGTGGAAGAAGATGTCCTTCCCATCGGGGCTCCACTGTGGTTCCGAGGTCACGCCGGGTGTGCTGAATGTTGCGGCCTGCCGTGCTTTGCCGCCCTGCATCGGAACGGTCCAGACATTGGTGCTCTCTGGAAGATTACGGTTGGAGATGAATGCAAGTGTCTTCCCATCCGGCGAGAACTCCGGCTCCGCGTCATCGAAGTTCCCCTCGGAGATCTGCTTGGGTTTGCCGCTCTTTGTTGGCAGCAAATAGACGTGATCCCAGCCTGAGTTTTGCAGAACGGTTGCCAATGTTTGGCCGTCGGGGGACCAGACGACACTGCGAATCGACCATCCGCCTCCCCTGTCCACCGGCGATGTGTACAGCACGGTGGGCTCCCCAGTCGGCTGTCCGCTGTGCGTGTCGAAGCTCGCCATATCGATACGGCCGCTGAAGTACTCCTTTGTGCGGCTGACATACGCGATTCTTTGGCCATCGGGGGACCAGCGACCCTCGGCAGCTTCTTCGGAAGCTTTCGTCAGGAAGCTGGTTGTGCTGCCGTCGGCACTCACCACAAGTAGGCTGCTGTTTCCGCGGCGGCCGCTTGTAAATAGGATCCAATGGCCGTCGGGTGACCGGCGCGGATCGCGGTCGGTAGCCTGTCGGGGGTCGCCGCCACCCGGTGGGGCATCCGTCAGCCGGGTAGGTGCGCCGCCCTCCACGGGTACAGTCCAGATGCTGCCCTGGCTCACAAAGGCAAGCCGCTTACCATCTGGCGACCATGCCATTCCGGACTTGCCGCCTTGCGTGCTGGTCAAGGTGACAGGCCAGCCACCGTCTGCTTGAAGAAGCGCGATCTGCTGATTGCGGACAAGCGCGAAGGTCTTACCGTCCGGTGAAAGGGCCGTCTCCCCGATCGGATCCGCCGACAACAGGTCTTGCAGTGTCAGGCGAACGGGCGTCTGAGCCTGCACAAGGCCACGAATCGCGATCTGAGGCAGCAGAGCGCTGCCCAGTACGACGGCAATTTTGAAAGGGTTCACTTAGCCTCCAGTGGCTTGCTTAGAAGTGATAACGAACGCTGATTTGCGCCGACCGGGGCAACTGCACATTTTGCAGCTGTCCGAAGGTGCCGGAGGCGGCATTGTTGCCATTGACGAACTGCTGTGCGGCTCCGTTGTTGGTGATGTTGTAGATGTTCAGATCCGCCTCGACGCCCTGGCGGTCGGTGATGTGAAAGTCGCGGCCAACGAGGGCGTTCCATTGCGTCAGCCACGGGCAGTAGATCTGTCCGATTCCGCGATCCGCATACTTGAAGCGGTAGACAGTTGCCAGAGGGTTCGAGACAGTGCGGCCGTTGATCTTCAGGGTCGACGGGCCGTACTGACCGGCATACGGCGTTCCCAGTGCCGCAAGGGTCGTAATCACCGGTCCACCCGGCGTGCCCGACTGCGCCGTAAGGAGCGTGGAAACGCGCAGGTTCCATGGTGCCCGATAGGTCACGCCACTGCGGAAATCCTGGCGCTGCCACATGCGGTCACGCGTATCGCCGGTGTAGCTATTTGTCACGTATCCGCGCACGGAACCGATGCCGTTGTTGTTGGCAAACTTGTTCGGTTCGATGATGAATGCCGGATCGTTCGGCTGCGCTGTGCCGCCGATGTGGTCCGGAGAGTACGTATATGTGCTGAACAGTTGCAGAGCCTTCGTCTGCTTGCTCACGGTGATCTCGTAGCCCTGGTACACCAGCCAGTTGTAGCGGTTATTGGTGATGAAGTAGGTGCTGTTGAGTGCCGGATTGACCAGGCCGCTCCATACCGTGCCACTCGCCGTGGTGGTGTAGATCTGATTGGTATCGATCGCGGCTGGCCTGTCGCGGTACTCGCGATCGATGTAGCTGGCATCGAGCGTAATCTCATGCGGCAGTTGCGCGCGGTAGCCCACAAGCCACTCACGGACGAAGCCCTGATGCCGTCCGGGATCAAAGGTCCGGCCTGTTGCCGAAGCATTGGTTCCGGGCGTCACGATGGTGTTCAGCACGGAGCCGTCCGGGTTGAAGTAGGTCGTTGTCGAAGTGGGTGTGTTGGTGCCGCCGACGGCGTTTGCACCCAGGTAGCTCGCGTTCGTAATGTCCGTGATCTTGGTCCAGCTTGCCCGTAGCACGTTGCGCTGATTGCCAGTGAGAACATACGTTCCGGCCACGCGGGGTGCCCAGTTCCAACTGTGCTGCATTGTTTGCCTGGCGATGCGATCGCTGGACGAGATCCAGTCGGGGCGAATGCCTGCGGTGATCGCCAGCCGGGAGATCGGTCTCCACCGGTCCTGGATGTACCATGCCGCATCTTTGGCGCTGATGTAACTCGTCAGAAGGCTGCTCTGGTTCACGCTTTGCGAACTGAAGATGGTGTAACCCTGCGTAGGATCATTCGGATTTTTAAGCGCCGCGTTCTGCTGGATGATCGCTCCGTTGTTCGCATAATACGTGGTCGATTTGCTGAGTTCGTGCGGCTCAAGATAGAACCCGGCCTGCAGGTCGTGCTCACCCCAGGCTTTCGGAATGAGGTACTCGAAATCTCCCGTAAGCGTAGGTTTGCTCGCCGGGTTTGTCGAGACCGAAGAGAGGTTGTTCAGCGTCACAAGCGACGAACCCTGCCCAACGTAGGTGCCGCTCGAAAGCGCGGCCGTTTGGTAGATATCGACTTCCGAATTGCTGCCCACGCCACCGATGGCGGACAGGCTTTTGTTGGTTCCCTTGTTGTTGTACGAAGCAAGCAGACGCGTGTTGAAACGGGACGTCCATTGCGAGATGAGCCGGATGCCATAAGCGCCGCCGCCGAACTGGCTGTGGGCAATGTTAGAGGCGTACCACTGAAAGTTCGCGTCCTGCTTGCGGCTGTCGTACTGCACAAGGCCCATGAGCCGATGCTTCTCCGAGAGTTGCACTGAGACATCTCCAAGAAAGACGAAGCCTCGCGATGGATTGGCGAAGGTCTGAAAGCCCGGAGCCAGGGCCTGCAGGTATCCCGTCTGTGTACTGGTCTGGCTGATGCCGTCGTCGCGATGGATGTACCGGCCGGATGCGAAGAACCAGGCTCGCTGCCTTTTGATCGGACCGCCAACAGAAAAGTCCGGCTGCTCGACAGCGGACGCCGCCGCGTTGCCGCCGGCCACATTGTTTCCATTCAACGCGGCAGGTCCGGTCAGCCATAACACGGTGCCGTGGAACTGATCGCTTCCTACCGGACTTGCAAGATTGATGACCATGCCCATCGCAGCGGGAGAGCTGGCGTCATTGCCACCGGTCTTGATCTGAATATCCCCTAGCGATTCGTTCGAGATGCTGATGGTGTTGGAAGGCCAGTTCTGCTGAAAGCTTCCGACATCCATGCCGTCGAACAGCGTGGCGTGATTCTCGTTCTCGGAGCCGCGTAGGAAGTATGTCTGTCCGCCCTGCGCGTCGGAGGAGGCGCTTGTGATGCCGGGTGTGATCTGCAGGGAGTCGGACCAGTCATGCCGACCCGTGATGGGCACATTACGTAACAGCTCACCGCTCAGATTCACAGCCTGTTCGGCATTTTGTGTAT
>CAXTJC010000058.1:5608-10326 GCA_964244225.1 uncultured Acidobacteriaceae bacterium | reverse complement strand
AGTGGCTAGAAGCCGTAGCGCGCAATCTGCACGATCTCCACAGCCGCCTCGGCATCGACCTCATCAGCGCCGCCGAGTATCTCGATCAGTTTCCCGCAACCAGCCTGGTCTCCTTACCCGCCGGCTCCTGGGGCTCTGCCGGCAACGACCAGGTATGGCTCAATCACGAAACCAGCTGGACCTGGGCCCATATCTACCCGGCCGAGCGCTACGTCCGCGAGCTCGTCACCGGCAGTCACTGGCGCGAGTCCGCCATCGGCATCGCCATCGCCCAGCAGCTCTGTCGCGAACTCATACTGCTCGAGTCCTCAGACTGGCAGTTCCTTATCACCACAGGCGCCGCTCGCGACTACGCTGAAGCCCGCTTCCACACACACGTCGATCAATTTAACGAAGTACGCGCTTTTTGGCATACCTTCGCCTCCACCGGCTTGCTCACCTCCGAGCAGCACACGCGCCTGGACGAGATCACTACGCGTGACGGCATCTTTCCTGACCTTGACCCCTCCCTTTGGACCGCGGGCGCTCACGCCACTCAAACCCCCTCCTGAGAACGGCTGCATGCACTTGCTTTTCTGGTTGTCATCCCGAGCAACGTGAAGAACCTACTTCTCGTTCATGCCCACGGAGCGAAGTGACGTACCTGAAAAGACTCAATCGTACTCCGTCATCGCATTGACCATCTCATCGCCAAATGCCATCCACGAACCTCCTGAAACCGCCATACCAGACACCCTCATCCGCAGGTCTTCGACCTTCGCCCTTCCGCCTGCTCCATCTCTGGCACCTTCTCTCGCTCGATGCCCCTACCATCGCTACGCTCTGGACCGCCTTCATCGCCCGTAAGGCCGCCCTTCGCCTTCCGGCCGTCAGTCTCACCGCCATGTTCCTCGCCGTGTGGGTGCTGTACGCCGCTGATCGCCTCCTCGACGCGCAGCCGCTCCATCACCAGCCCACAGCCGCCATTGATCTTGAACTCCGCCATCTCTTCCACCATCGCCACCGATCCTCCTTTCTCTCCGCCCTCTGTCTGGCTACCGTCCTTCTCGCCATCCTCGTCCCTCAGCTCGCGCCTGCCGTAATCACCCCCTTTCTGATCCTCGGCACCCTTCTCGCCGGCTACTTCATCCTCATTCACGCCACCTCCGGCTCCCACCGCCTTCCTAAAGAGTTCGCCGTCGGCCTCTTCTTTTCTGCCGCCGTCTTCATTCCCACGGCTGCCCGGCTCTCATCGCCTGCACTGCGCACCATCGTTCCATTAAGTTTCCTCTTTGCCGCGCTCTGCTGCCTTAACTGCCTCTGCATCTATTCTTGGGAGCATCCCGATCCCGCCAGACCCGATAACATCGCCGCGCCTCACCTACTTACAGGGGCCGCCAGCCGCCACCGCCGTTCTCTGGCTGCCACCATCCTTGTGGCGTCTCTCCTCTGCGTTTTCGCCACGCCCTTTCCCACCATCGCCGCTGCAGTGGCACTCTCCACCTGCGCCTTGCTTTTCTTGAATAGCTCTCGGTTGCGCCTCTCCGCGCTCACCCTCCGCGTTGCCGCCGACCTGGCCCTTACGACTCCGGCGCTCTTTCTTCTCTGGAGCCTCCGCAACTAATGCCGCGACAGCCAATAGCAGCAATCCCGAAAAAATTATCCGACAATCGCACACCCAACTTCGACCGCATCGCTCGACCCTACCGCCTGCTGGAGTACCTGATTCTCGGCCGGTCCCTTACCCGCACCCGCACGACCCATCTCCGTGCACTCTCCGCCTGCCGTAACGCTCTTATCCTCGGCGACGGCGACGGCCGGGCCCTTGCCGCGCTTCTCCACGCCAACCCGCATCTTCGCGCGACCGCTGTCGACTCGAGCCGAGCCATGCTCCGCCTCCTCGCTGTCCGCTGCGCCTTTGCCAGTCATCGCCTCACCACTCTCCAAGCTGAGGCCCCTACCTTTCTCACAAAGGAAGAGGCTGCCCATGCGCCGTTCGATCTCATCACCACGCACTTCTTCCTGGACTGCTTCTCCGAGCTCGAACTAGCCCAGCTTATTGCCGCCATCTGCGACCGTCTTGCTCCTGGCGGACTTTGGGCGATCTCAGAGTTCCGTATCCCCCCTGCCGGCCCGCTTCGTCTTCTGGCTCGCCTCCTAGTCCGTACTCTTTACCTGGCCTTCCGCCTTCTCACCGGCCTTCGACCTACCCGTCTGCCTGACTTCGCCACTCTGCTCCACCGCGCCGGCTTGATTCGCATTCGTACCCAACACTCTCTCGGCGGCCTTCTCACCGCAGAGCTCTGGCAGCGTCCCGAGAACACACCCCGGGCAAATCCTCAGTAAACTAAGGGTCTATGAATCTGTTTATCCTCCGGCACGCCAGCGCCGGTATGAAGCGCCCTAACCCTCTGATCGACGTCAAACGCCCGCTCGACCGCGACGGCAAGCAGCATTGTCTTCGCCTCGCCCACGTCCTGAGCGCCACTAAAATCCAGTTCGACCTCATCGTCTCGAGCCCGCTCAAGCGCGCCCTGCAGACCGCTTCCCTCGTCGGCACGGAGATGGGCTACGAGAATCAGATCCTGCTTTCAAACGCACTCGCCCCCACTGCTGGCTTTGCCGACTTCCAGAAGCTCCTGCATGAATGTGAGTCGCATGAGAATGTCCTCGTGGTCGGCCACAGCCCCAACCTGGTTAGCTTTCTCGGCACGCTGCTCGTGCCCCACAGCGCCCGCACCGTCGCCCAGGTCCGTCTGCGTAAGGGCGCCATCGCCCGACTCTCGCTCGCCCGCGGCCCCGCCACGCTGCAAAGCCTGCTGGAGCCCCGGCTCGTGCGCGCCCTCTACAGCACCTCGGTAAAGAGCTCCCGCCGGAAAACCTCGCGAAAGTAGCCCGCCTCGCGCTTCAGCGCCCACGCCTCCAGCTCAGCGCCGGCGCGGCTCGGCCCCAACTCCAGCACCACCCGCTTCGGGTACACAACCACTCCCAGCCGCAGCGTTGCGGTCGCCCGGTCGCGGTTCAGAGCGGCCGCCAGCCGCAGCAGTGCCACTGCCTTTGGAATGTGTGGCTGCTCAGCCAGCGGCACCGCCCGCATCACTCTATCCATCGGGTCCGGACGCGATTTTCCACCATAGCGCGCGATTGCGCTTACGATCATCCGCTGCTCCGGCGAAAACCCGAAGATCTCCGAGTTCGCAAGGATGTACTGCGTGTGCCGGTAGTGACCCTGGTGGTTCATGAACTTGCCCACCTCCTGCAGCATCGCCGCCGTCTCCAGCCACAGCTCGTACTCCGGCGGCAGCCCGTGTACCGCCTGCATGGCTTTGAAGAGCTGCTGCGCATGCGCCCGCACCGGCTCAGCCTTCTTCAGGTCAACCCCGTAACGCCGGCAAACCTCCAGTACCCCCGCCCATCGCTCGTTCTCAAGCGCCTTATGCGCCGGCGCCCGCTGGTCCGCCTCCGCCAGCATCTGCGCCAGCATGCCGTCCCGCAGTCCCAGCGGCGAGTACCGAAACCCACCCAGCCCCAGCCGCTCTAGCAGACTCGCATAGACCAGCGCGCCGCCCACGATTATCTCCGACCGCTTCGGCCCGATTCCCGGCACCGCCTCGCGCTGTGCATTCGACATCGTCACCAGCTTGTCTGCCAAGCCGCGTACTCCCTCGGTCGACGCCTCCTCCGGCTTCAGCCGCACAAAAGTCTTCGCCGCGCCTCCCGTCTTGACCTTGCTGCCCACCTTGAGCGACTTGCGAACCGGCAGCTTACCCGCTGCAACGGCCACACTCGCCTCCGCCAGCGCCGCCGCCGTCCCACTCGTCGCGATCACTACCGCCACCTTGGGCCGCCCCAGCTTGGTCTCCCCCAACGCCAGCTCGCGATCGATAAACTGCTTCAGCCGCGCTACATCCTCTCTGCTGGGCGGATCGCTCTCCAGGAATCCCTGCAGCCGCACCGCTCCCAGCGGCAGGCTCACCATCGACTGCACCCGCCCCTTATCCGAGACCGTTACCTCGCAGCTTCCTCCACCCAGATCGATCAACAGACATTTCCCGCGCGCTCCTGGCTCCGTCTGCACCACTCCGAGATGAATCAGCCGCCCCTCCTCGAGCCCCGAGATCACCTCCACATCCCACCCCGTCTCGCTCTTCACCCACTCCACAAACGCCGCCGCGTTCCTTGCATCGCGCATCGCGCTCGTAGCCACCACGCGCACCCGGTCCACCACGTACGTCTGCACGGCTTTATGGAAGCGCCGCAGCGCCTTGATCGTCCGCTCCATCGCCTCCGGGCTCAGCACGCCGGTCTGGAAGACACTCTCACCCAACCGGTTCACCTCACGATCCTCGTAAAGCGTCTTCAGCCCATGGTCCTCAATGCACGCGATCTTCAGGCGGCACGAGTTCGACCCAATATCAATCGCCGCAAACGTTGGCATCCGCCCTCAGTCCTCCGCATCCTCGGATCTCTGCTTGAAGCGATTCCGCGCAGAAGATCCAACACCTGGACGATACACGGCCAGCTCCGTCGCGTTGTCCTCTCGGCCACGGCCATTGAGAGACAGCGCATCTGAGTGTGGGTTGACTATGTCTCAGGAGGAACAATGGCGAAGGCAGGAAGCAAGACGGGAGCGAAGAGGGCTGCGACGGGAGCCAAGACGGGGTCGAACCGGGCCGCTATGGCCCCGCACCTGCAGGTTGCTCATCGGATTGAAGTATTACTGCGCACGATGAGGGCGA
>CAXTJC010000058.1:0-5508 GCA_964244225.1 uncultured Acidobacteriaceae bacterium | reverse complement strand
CCGCACCTGCAGGTTGCTCATCGGATTGAAGTATTACTGCGCACGATGAGGGCGATCGAGCGGCATGAAGAGCAGTTGTGCGTGGTGATGACGGAGATCCGAAGTGCGAGGGTGCTAAGTGTGGAAACGCAGAAAGAGCTGCGATTGCTGCTGGAGGAGTTGCCGGGTGACGCCTTTCAGGCCGATCTCGATGCGGTGGAAAGAGCTCTCGCGGCGGCGGCGGAGAGAACGGTCGAGGCCATGCCTGCTGTCGGCAAGGAGAAGAAGCGTGTAACCATGCAAACAAAGCAGCGCCGAGCATGAGCGAGAGGCGCTTGCTGCTCGCGTGAGCCGTGGGTCACAGTACAATTCAGTGGATGACGCGCGGTCGAAGAGGTTGCGTGTTGCCGTTCCAAAACCATGCGAAAGTGGCGAAATTGGCAGACGCACCAGACTTAGGATCTGGCGGAGTAATCCGTGGGGGTTCAAGTCCCCCCTTTCGCACCAACTTTAGTTTTGCCATCCCGGCAGCCACGAAGCCGGGACGATGAGGACGGATGAGTCAGCCGACACGAACCGCAGGAGAGCCCGCACTGAAGCTGGTTCAGAGTCAGACGTATCGCGAAGGATATGCCAACAGCGTGCAGGTGCGAATGAGTGTGTGGGACTTCTTTCTGGGCTTCGGCACCATGAGCCAAAGCACGCCGGAAGAGGTCGTTCTCGAGAGCTTTCAGGGCGTGTACCTCAGTCCGCAGCAGGCAAAGGCACTTTGCACCCTGCTTCAAAACAACCTGAAGCAGTACGAGCAGACCTTTGGCACAATCACGATCGAGCCGGTTCCGGTCGTGGATGGATCGGTCAACTAGCCAGATAGAAGTGCAACAAGACGGGAGATCGCCATTCCGGCAAGCGGGCCAGCGGCAACAGCAAAGAGCGGTAGCCGCGGCGCGCGGGAGATGCCCCTCTTCCTGCTCTATCCGCTTTTCTTCGTTGCTGTGTATGGTAGCCATCTCACGTTGCTGCGGCTTCCGTACTTCTGGGACGAAGGTGGCTACTACATTCCCGCGGCGTACGACTTCTTTCGTACCGGCACACTGATCCCTCACTCCACCCTGACCAACGCGCATCCGCCGATGCCGTCACTGTTGCTGGCGGCCTGGTGGCATCTGTCAGGGTTTGTCATCAGCGGGACGCGCACGCTGGTGTGTCTGGTGAGCGCGGCGGCGTTGCTTGCCGTCTACCGTATAGGCCGGCGCATGGCGGGCGAGCTGGTTGGGTGGCTGGCGGCCGCGTTGACGGCGGTCTATCCAATCTGGTTTGCGCAGAGCACGCTGGCGCACGCGGACATCTTCGCCGCCGCGTTCACGCTTTGGGGACTCTCGTTCTATCTCACGCCGGACGGCGACGCGTGCGGCGGAACTAGGGAGCGGGCGTGGGCCGCAAGCCTGTTTTCGTTGGCGGCGCTCTCAAAAGAGACGGCGATCGTCACGCCGCTGGCACTTGCATGTTTTGAAGGCTGGCGTGCCTGGCGGCAACGGGCGGCAACGGATGGATCCAGTGCGGCCGCGTGGAGCTGGGCGGCGGCGCTGGCAGCTCCAGTCGTGCCGCTCGCGGCGTGGTACGGCTACCACTACGCAAAGACGGGCTATGTCTTCGGCAACCCGGAGTATCTGCGCTACAACGCGACGGCAAACCTGACGGCATACCGGATCGCGCTGTGCCTGTGGCACCGGCTGCTGCACCTGACCGCGCATATGAACCTGTTTGTGGCTACGCTGTGCACCATTGCGGCGGCGCTGATGCCGGTGCGTGCGGGCAGAGAGCGACGTGGAGTTCCACGGCGAATCGGAGAACGTGTTCTGGTCATCGTCCTGGCGAACTGGTTGGCATTTTCCGTGTTGGGCGGAGCCTTGCTGACGCGCTATCTGTTGCCGATGTACCCGCTGCTACTGCTGGTGTGCGTGACCGTGTGGATGCAACGAATGACGTGGTGGCCGGCAGTCGCGGCGCTCACCTTTGCGGCCTTCACCGCTGGAATCTTTCTCAATCCGCCCTATGCCTTCGCGCCCGAGGACAACCTGACCTATCGCGACATGATCCTGCTGCACCAGCAGGCGGCGACGGTCATTGCGACGCGGTTTCCGCAGGCGACCGTGCTGACGGCATGGCCGGCAACAGCGGAGCTGCAGCGGCCGGAGCTGGGGTACGTGCGTGCGCCGATCAAGGTCACGGGCGTGGACAACTTTTCTTCCGCGCAGATAGCAAAGGCGGCGGCGGACCCGGGATCATACGATGTCGCGCTGCTGTTTTCGACGAAGTGGGAGCCGGCGGCTGGCGCCGTAAATATGGCGCGCGGGCACGAGCAGGCGGACGCGCGCTACTTCGATTTTCATCACGACCTTTCGCCCGAAGAAGCGGCAGCGGTGCTGCATGGCGATGTGGTCTGGGAGGAACGGCACAAGGGCGAATGGGCGGCAGTGCTGCACTTTCCGCGCGTGGTGAATGCGCGGGTGGAGCCAACTGCACGGCTGGAGCGATAAGCCGGCGGCTATACTCAAGCATGTGATGGGGTTCAGGAGAGCTCGGGTCTGGCTGCTGCTCTGCATGGCAATAGGCCTGCGCGAAAGAGTCTGGGCACAGGCCTCCGCGACGCCGCCAGAGGCTGCTTCGGCCACACCGCCAGGACGATTGATCCTGGTGCTGCCGTTTGACAATCACTCCGGCAATGCGGCGCTGGACTGGGTCGGGGATTCGTTCCCGGACACGCTGAACCAGCGGCTGGGCACCTCCGGATTTCTGACCATCACGCGTGAAGACCGCGAATACGCACTCGACCATCTCGGCCTTCCGCCCGGCTTTCGGCCTACGCGCGCGACCACGCTGCGGATCGCGCAGACGCTCGATGCGGACTACGTGGTGGTGGGCAGCTACACGGTCGCCGGCAGCAAGCTGCAGGTGCAGGCGCAGGTGGTGCGGGTGAATCAGCTCCAGATGTCCGCGCCGCTTGCGGATGCCAGCGACCTGGCACGGCTCTATGACGTGGAGAACGCGACAGCCTGGAAGGTGGCACGGGAGATCGATCCACACTTCGCCGTGGCGGAGGGAACCTTCCTGTCGGCCTCGGCCGGTGTGCCGCTGAGCGCTTTTGAGAACTACATCCGCGGCGTCGAGGCGACGTCGCAGGCGGAGCGGCTGAAGCGTCTCTCTGCCGCCGTGGCGGAGAGTCCGACGTATACGCAAGCCATGCTGGCGTTAGGTAAGGCACAGTTTGCGGCGCGCGACTATGACCATGCGGCGATGACGCTGGCGAAGGTGCCGCTGGCCGACCGGCAGGCGCTTGAGGCCAGGTTCTACCTGGGACTGGCGCGCTTCAACTCGGCCAGGTATGCGGATGCGGAGCAGGCCTTCGGCTTGGTGGCCACACGTCTGCCGTTGCCCGAGGTCGTCAACAACCAGGCCGTGGCGATCAGCCGGCAGGGACGGGACGCCTCGGCATTGTTCCAACGGGCCGTAACGGCGGACCCGAACGATGCGGACTACCACTACAACCTCGCAGTCTCGCTGCTGCGCCGGCGCGATGCGGCGGGGGCGAAGCGGGAGATCGATGCGGCGCTGCGGCTGCGTAAAGTCGATGCGGAGGCGCAGCAGCTGCGTGATCAGATCGCGCGCGGCGGAACGATCGTGCAGGTGAGCGCGGGGACGGGGGACGCAGGCTTTGCACCGCTCGAGCGCATTCGGCGAACCTACTCCGAGGCCTCGTTCCGGCAGGCGGCGTTTCAGCTTGACCAGATGCGGCAGATGCGGATGGCAACGATGAAGCCGGCGGCGCAGGCGGTCGAGTACACCGAGCAGGGCCGCACCTACCTTGCGCAAGGCCTGCTGCCCGAGGCGGAGCAGGAGTTCCAGCAGGCCTTAACCGCCGATAGTACGAGTGCACCAGCCAGGTTGGGTTTGGCACAGGTACGGGAACAGAGCGGCGACGAGGCGCAGGCGAGACGTGAGGCGGAGAGCGCGCTTCGCCTGCAGCCCGGCGCTGACGCCCATGTTCTGCTGGCGCGGCTTGATCTAAAAGCAAATCGGCTTCCTGATGCGGCAAATGAGGTCAAGCAGGCGCTCGCACTCGATCCGAAGAGTACCGCGGCCCTCGGTCTGCGGCAGGCGCTTGCAGCCCGCGGACAAACAATTCCATGAGTGGGTCGGTCGCTCTTGGCCTGGTCACCGTCGGTGCTTTGCTGCTCTTTGTGGAATGCAACCGGCCGGGACGTATTCTCCCCGGCGCGTGCGGTCTGCTGCTGCTGCTTTTGGGGATCAATCGCCTGCGCGTCTTCACCAGCTGGGATAACGGAGCGCTCTGGAGCGCGCTTGCGGGCCTCGCGCTGATTGGTCTGCTGCGTTGGCGGCCGCTGTTCGGGGCTCCGGCGATTCTTGGAACAGGACTGCTGCTTGCAGCGCTGGCGCATATGGCGAAGCACTCGGAAGGCGAGCTTGGCCTGCCCTGGGCGCTTGCCTGCGGCCTGCTGCTGGGTGGTGTTTCCTCCGGGCTGATGCTGCTTGCCGGCCAAGCATGGCGGGCAAAGGCGGGTCACTCCCGTGCGCCTGCGGAGAGCGCGCGTACGGGCGTGGTGGAGCGCTGGGAGTAGACTGAAGGCAGTCCTCGCGACCTGCTGTTGAAGGAGATGTGTCTTTGATGTTGAACGAGTCTCGCCGTGTTTTGCGCTGGGCGCTGCCGCTCTGCTTTGCCGCCAGTCTGCTGGCACGTACCGCCCAGGGTCAGGCCCAGGTCGAAACGAAGCTGAATCATCAACTGCATCGCCTGGACCTTGGCGTCTCCGTGGTAGAAGTGATCTCCGGAAACACCTCGGGTCGAAGCTTCGCGAACTCAAGTCCGACACCGGCGGAGGCGCAGACCCTGTCGACCAACTCCACCAACGGCACCGGCGGGCTTGTCACGCTGCGTTATACCAAGTCGCCTCTACTAGGTGCGGAGTTCAACTACAGCTTTGCGCGGTACACGACAAACTTTACTCCAGCCTCAGGCGGAACGCCGGTCGCCCCAGGCGGCATACAGGCCAACGCCAATGAGGTGACGCTCGGCTATGTCGCGCATGGGCCGGTGCTGACCGGCTTTGGTGTGCAACCCTTCGGCGCGGTCGGGGCCGGCTCGACAATCTTCACACCGACCCTCAACGGCGGCGGCCAGGGCTTCTACAAGCAGGCACGCGCCACCTACTACTATGCCGTCGGCGTGGAAGCGCCGCTTTTGAGCTCGCACTTCGGGCTGCGCGCGCAGTTCCGCCAGTCGTTTTACCTGCTGCCGGACTTCTCTGCCAACTTCCTAACGATCAAGCAGCGGACGAACAGTATCGAGCCATCGATCGGGTTCTACCTGCATTATTAAGTGATCTCCGCATGTACCGCAAAGGTTCGGTCGGCTGCTGAGGCATACCTGCGGGCATCGCTTGCACTACTCTGAAGAGCGGAGCCCTGCGAGGGCTCCATGGCGTGAACACAAAGGGGCGCCCGTGACGA
>CAXTJC010000057.1:0-10397 GCA_964244225.1 uncultured Acidobacteriaceae bacterium | reverse complement strand
GAGCGAGCTACCGTATCGGCGAAGACAGTGGGCGCAGCGAGTTCACCGCCGCCGAGGATGCCATGTTGGGCATCGCGGAAATCCACGCTGATGACGCCGGAGGTTGGGGTGCCCTGGATGATAGGAACGGGGTAGGCGGCCCACTTGTTGCCGCCATCCATGGTGGCAAAGATGCGTGCTGTTGCCGAGCCACCGGTTGCGATCCAGGCTCGGCTTCTGCCCTGGATGGCGACGCAGGTGCCGCTAGCGGCAAAGGAGGCCTCGCCAGGAAGGGCGGCCGGCAGATGATTGCCGATGTCCTGCCAGGTGCGGCCGTTGACGGTGCGAATGGCGGGAAAGCGGCCGTTCACGGAGTCGCTGGTGGTGAGGCCGCGCTCCGGCGTCCAAAAGGCAAAGCAGTCGTAGAAGGCGTTCGGATCCTGGTTCTGGAACTGCAGCGTCCAGGACTCGCCGCCGTCTTCGGTCTTGTAGATACGCGAGTCTGTTCCGGTACCTGCGGAGAGCAGATAGGCGACGCGATCGCTTACGCCCTGCACGTCGCGGAACTGGAGGGTCTCCGCGCCGGGGACGACTCCGACCTTCCAGGTGGCGCCGCCATTGAGGGTGCGAACGTAGGTTCCGCCGACGCCGCTGGCCCAGACGATGTCTCGGCTGACGGGGCTGACAGCCTGCAGGCGGTTGGTGGTCCCGCTCGCTTCCACGGTGAGCTTCGGCATGTGCGGACGCTCGTTCCAGAGTGAACTATCGCTCGCACCAGAGGCGCTGGATTGCTGGCCTGCTGCGCTCTGAGGCCAGACTGTCGCTGTGAAGAGAGCGAGGAGAAGGAGCGAGGAACGAACCATGCAGGGCCTCTCAAATTGAAATGCGGGATTGGTCAGAAAGGTAGGCGCGACCGGCTGGCTTGTCAATGAAGCGCGGCGCTACTCGGCCTCGGCGAGCGAGAACTGGTGGCGAACGTCGGAGCCACGCACCCAGAAGATGACGTCTTCCGCGATGTTAGTGGCGTGGTCGGCGGCTCGCTCCAGGTTGCGCGAGATGATGATGGCGTTGAGCGCCTGGTGACTGACGACGGGGTGCTGCTGCATGACCTCGACGAGCTCGCGCTGCACATGCTTGTTCATGTCGTCGATCTCATCGTCAAGGGTAAGGACGGTTTCGGCGAGCTTGGCGTCGGCCTCAAGCAGGGCCTGGATGGCGCGGCGGATCATGACGCGGACCTTGTCGCCCATGTCGGGGATGTCGATCGGAAGAGAGATCTGCGGCAGGTCGCGCAGACCCTCGGCGCGGTCGGCGATGTTGGTGGCCTGGTCGCCGATGCGTTCGAGGTCGCCGTTGATCTTGATGACGGAAAGAATGAAGCGGAGATCGATGGCCATGGGCTGCTGCATGGCGAGGAGGTCGTAGGCCATCTCATCGACGCTGCGCTCGGCGGCGTTGATGGCCATCTCGATCTCACGGACGTGGGCGCAGAGGCCCATGTCGCCGGTGAGGTAGGCCTCGAGCGAGAACTCCAGCGCCTGCTGGGAGAGAGCGGCCATGGCGAGCAGCTTGTCTTTCAGGGCGTCCAGCTGCAGGTGGAAGTTTGTTCGAGGCATACGGGGAGAGTCCTTCCGAACACGGTACAAACTTTATCTTCGCTGCAATTCATGTGAGGTGACGATGAATTTCGCCTGTGCGGGTAGC
This sequence comes from uncultured Acidobacteriaceae bacterium, assembly GCA_964244225.1. Taxonomy (GTDB): domain Bacteria; phylum Acidobacteriota; class Terriglobia; order Terriglobales; family Acidobacteriaceae; genus Edaphobacter. The sequence goes on along the minus strand of CAXTJC010000057.1, from coordinate 8,714 downwards.
CAGGTGGTCATGGCTTTTGCAGGAGAGTCCGGCTCGCGCAAGGAGTTTGATCAGGGATACAGAAGGTAGAGGGCGCGGCGCGTTCGGAAGTCATCGAGCCTTGGCTGCCAATGGGCGATGATAGCTGTGGGGGTTTCGCCGCGATCGAGGGCGGCCATGGTGTCGGCGTTGGCGACGAGGCGGGCGGCTTTAGCCAGGGCGAACTGCTGCGGGTAGAGGTGATGCAGGGCGGCAAGGATCTCGATGCCGAGGAGAGAGGCGTTGACGGCGTTGCGGTCGGTAAGGACAGGACGGACGGCGGCGATGGTCTGGCCATGGAACGGGTATTGGTTGGGATCGTCGGCAATGGAGGTCGTGGTGGCTTCAAAGCGGACGCCGGGGAGGCTGCGGGCGTTGAGGTATTCGGCTACGGCGGCGGCCTCAAACCAGGCAGGCTGTGTGGGGCTGCTGCCTGCGCCGAAGACTTCAAAGGGCGTGGGAGAGCCGCGGCCGACGGAGAGGTTGGTCATTTCGAGGAAGCCGAAGCCTGGATAGAGGATGGCGGCGGTCTCGGTGCGGAGGTTGGGGCTGGGGGTCACCCAAGGGATGCCGGTCTCGTCGTGGAAGCTGGCGCGCTGCCAGCCGGTGACGGGGACAACGGTGAGCGCGGCGCCGAGATGCTTTTCGCCGTTGAAGAAGCGGGCGAGTTCACCGAGAGTCATGCCATGGCCGGCAGCGAGAGGCATGTAGTCGGTGTAGCTTTCAAGGCCGGGGTCGGAGACAGGGCCATTGATGGCGAGGCCGTTGGTGAGGGCGGGGCGGTCGAGGACGATGAGTTCGGTGGCGTGATTAGGAGCGGATTTCGCGATAGCTTCGAGAAAGTAGCCGAGGACGGACTCGTAGGTGTAGAAGCGGCAGCCGGCGTCCTGCAGGTCGATGACGACGGCGTCGAGGTCCTTGAGGTCGGCGGGTTGGGGGCGGCGGTCGGCGTCATGGGGACCGTAGAGGGAGCGGATGGGGAGGTTGGTGGCGGCGTCGATGGAGTTGGCGATGTCGGTCGAGTCTTTGGCGCCGGCGATGCCGTGCTCGGGGGAGAAGAGGCGGACGAGATCAAGGCCGGGGACGGCTTTCTTGGCATCGTTGGCAAGGATGTCGATGGTGCGGCGGCCGCTGTGATCGAGGCCGGTCTGGTTGGTGAGCAGGCCGAGACGGAGATGGCCGTTGTGGCGGACGGCGGTCTCGCGCAGGGCGGCAAAGTTGGTGGATTCGAGTACGTCTATACCCGTTTGGACGCTGGTAGCGTGTGTAGGAGGCGGCGCGGCGGTGGCGGTGGCGCGTTCGGGATAGAGATTAAGGGCGCGAGCGGCGGCGGAGGCAACGTCTCCGCGGAGGCCGGAGATAGGGCCGCGTTTGTCACGGGGGTGGACGGCGTTTGCAAGCAGGACAACATAGGTGTCGGAGCCGGGGTCCATCCAGAGCGTGGTGCCGGTGTACCCGGTATGGCCGAAGCTGCCGATGGGAAAGACGACGCCGCGCGGGCGGGAGTAGGCGGTGTCGATGTCCCAGCCGAAGCCGCGAACGTCGTGGCCCTTGCGGCTGGGGTAGGTTACGGGCGTGGCAGCGGGAATCTGGGCGAGGTCGGCGGCGGTGTGGCCGGGCTGCTCGGGCGAGGTCATCAGCTCGAGAGTCGATTGCTTGAGCGGAAAGGTGCTGGGACGGCCGGCGAGGCGATCGAGCAGCGCCTGCGCGTAGAGGCCGATGTCGTGCGTGGTCGAGAAGACACCGGCCTGCCCGGCGACGCCACCCATGCGGCGGGTGGTGGGGTCGTGGACGGTGCCGCGGAGCATGCGGTCAAAGTCGGGGTTAGTGGCGGGGGTGAGTTCGGCATCGTGGGTGGTCGGGGCGGTGTTTGGAGCAAGTGCAAACGGGCTCCATGTGCCGGGCGGACAGGCGACGCGGATGTAGCCGCGAGGTTGCGGGCCGGGTTCTGTATTGGCGCCGATGCGCACCACGGGGCCGCAGGTCTTCTCGAAGGGATGGAAGCCTGTATCGTTCATGCCGAGCGGCCGGAAGATGTGCTCGGCGGTGTAGGTCTCAAGCCGCTGGCCGGAGAGGATTTCGACGAGGTGGCCGAGCAGGATGAAATTAATATCGGAGTAGCGGAAGATGCTGCCGGGCGTGTTCTGGAGCGGGGTGGCAAGGGCGCGGTGGATGCCTTCGGCTTTGTCGGGTTTGGCGAGGCCCCAGGGATCTTTAAGGTCTACGTCGGGAGCTTCGCCCGAGGTGTGCGTTAGCAGCATACGGATGGTGACTTGAGCGCGCCGTAAGTCGGGCTTGCCGGAGGCGTCTGTGGCGCTCGCGAAGTCGGGCAGGTACTTGGCGATGGGGTCGTCGAATTGCAGCTTGCCTGCCTCGTAGAGCTGCATGACCGCGGTGGCAGTAGCGAGGCACTTGGTGAGCGAGGCCATGTCGAAGATGGTGTCCGTCGTCATGGGCTCGATGGCGGGGTCCTCGGCGCGGTTGCCGTAGACCTTCTCGAAGACGATATGGCCGCTGTGGCCGATCTGGATCATGGCACCGGGTAGTTTTTTGGCGGCAAGGGCATCGGCCATGAGGCGGTCTATGGCGGAGAAGTCGAGCTGGGTTTGCGTCGCTGGAGGCGTGGGTGCCTGTGCGAGCAAGATACGGGGGTTCTTCGCTCCGCTCAGAATGACAAATAGAAACAAAGCACTCGTGGCTTTGTGACGTGGGGATTTTCCGAGGATAAGACTCGCGAGGCTGCCAGCGACGAAGGTGATGGCGGAGCCGATGAGGACGTACCAGGTGAAGGCGATGTGGGGGATGGTGATGTGGCCGAGTGCTGACGAACCGAGCATGAGGGCTCCGGGGTGTTGCCAGAGTGTGAGATTGGTGAGGAAGCCGAGGACCATGCCGACGATCGCTCCGGTCTGCGTGGCGCGTGGGTTGAGGGTGCCGAGAAGGAAGACGCCGAGCAGCGCGCCGTACGCAACCGAGGCAATGGACAGGCCGATCTCGACGACGTGGCCCTTGCCGCCGGCGTGTACGGCGTAGATCGCGATGGCAAAGAGAACGACGGCCCAAAAGATCGTCGAGCCGCGTGCGATGCGCTCGCGTTCGTTGTCTTCGGCAGCGGGGCGCCAGCTCATCCAGAGGTCTACGACAGTGGTTGAGGACAGCGAGTTGAGTGCGGCTGAGAGGTTGGACATAGCGGCGGCGAGGATGGCGGCGATGAGCAGGCCGGCGATGCCGCGAGGCATCTGCTGGACGATGAACGTGGGGAAGATGCGGTCACCGCTGCTGAACGCTTGCGGATGCTGGGCGTAGAAGACGAAGAGGCCGATGCCGATCAGCAGAAACAGGGTGAACTGCAGCAGGACGACGACGCCGGAACTGAGCAGGGCGACGCGGCTTTCGCGCAGGTTGCGGGCGGCGAGCATGCGCTGCACCATGAGCTGGTCGGTGCCGTGCGAGGCCATGGTGAGAAAGGCGCCGCCTAAGAGGCCGGCCCAGAAGGTGTAGCTCTCAGACAGGTTGAAGGCAAAGTGCAGCACGTGGAATTTGCCGGCAGCGGCGCCTACGTGATGGATCGTCGCCCAGCCGCCTGTGACGTGCGTGCCGAGTGTGGCCATGGCGATGACGGTTCCGGCGATATAGATGACCATCTGGACGACGTCGGTCCAGACGACGGCGGCCATGCCTCCCTCAAAGGTGTAGAGGAGTGTGAGCGCGCTGATGAGGCCGATCGAGAGCGTGTCGCCAATGCCGATGGCGATGCCGACAACGATCGAGATGGCGAAGACGCGCACCCCCTCCGCGGCGGCGCGGGTGAAGAGGAAGAGGATGGAGGTGGTCTTGTGCAGGGTATGGCCGAAGCGCTGGTCAATCAGCTGATACGCGGTGAGCATGCGGCCTGCGAAGTAGCGCGGCAAAAAGAGCAGCGCGACGGCGACGCGGCCGAGCATATAACCAAAGACGATCTGCAGGAAGCCCATGTCGCCGGCAAACGCGATGCCGGGCACGCTGATGATGGTGAGGGTGCTGGTCTCGGCGGAGACGATAGAGAGGGCGATAGCCCACCAGGGGATGGTCTGGTTTGCAAGAAAATAAGCGCGCAGAGAGCGGGAGTCCGCTCCGGATCTGCTGGCCGCTTTGCGAAAGCGCAGGCCGAAGAGGGTAATGCCGACAAGGTAGGCGGCGACGATGGTGAGATCGAAGGAGGACAGGCGCGTCGGAAGCGCCACACCGAGTGGGAAAAAGTGGTCTATGAACAGAGCTGCGGATAACTGTGGGGGCACCTGCACCTCAACGAATTCTGAGCGTTACAAATTGGCTGCGCACTCTTGGTTAGACATACGCTGGAACGGGGATGCCGCGGATGTATGTCTGACGCAGGCTGCCGTCGCTAGCGTAGCGGTTCAAGTCGGCGAAGGAGCCGACGCGGAGCTCGCCAATCTGCTCGAAGCCGGCCATGCGGGCAGGATTGGTGGAGGCAAGACGGATAGTCGTGGCGAGATCCGCGCCGGTCATGGCTCGGAAGTTAGCGACGGCTTTATCGAGGGTGAGAACGGAGCCGGCGAGGACGCCGTCGGCGAGACAGACTCCACCGGCAACGGTGACGGGCATACCGCCGAGGGTGTATTCGCCTTCGAGCATGCCGGCGGCGGCCATGCTATCGGTGATCAGGATGCCGCGTTCCGGACCTTTCGCCTTGAGCCAGAGACGAACGATCTCTGGGGCAACATGGACGCCGTCGCAGATGAGCTCGGCGAAGAGGTTCTCGTCATCGAGCACTACGCCCAGGATGCCGGGCTCACGATGGTCGAGCGGGCGCATGGCGTTGAAGGTATGTGTCGCGCTGACGGCACCGGCGGCGATGGCGGCGCGTGCTTCGGATGCAATGGCATTGCTATGGCCGATGGAGACGCGAACGCCGAGCGCGGCGGCGTACTCAATCAGATCGAGCGCGCCGGGTTCCTCAGGCGCGAGAGTGAGCACGCGAATGTGGCCGCGGGCGGCGCGCCAGAGGCGATCAAAGACAGCGATACTGGGAGCGAGGATGTGCGCCGGTGGATGGACGCCGCGCTTCGCGTGCGAGACGAAGGGGCCCTCAAGGTGGATGCCGAGCGGCTGCGCCTGCGGGTGATCGCGATCTGTAACGGCGGTAGTGGCGTATTCGATCGCGTCGGCGAGGCGCTCGAGAGCGCGAACGGTGCCGTCAATGGAAGCGGTGACGGTGGTGGGCAAATAGTGCGTGACGCCGCGGGTAGCGAGAAAGCTCTGGATGGCAGGCAGGGCGGCGGGATCAGAGTCCATGACGTCGTGGCCGGCGCAGCCGTGTGTGTGCACATCGAAGAGGCCCGCGGAGAGAGTGTCCTCGCTGTGAATAGAAGGGTCGCTTTCGATCTCGACGATGCGGCCGTGGTCATCAAGGTGGAGCACGGGATACTCGATGAGGCCGACGCCGGTGATCAGGCGGCGGGCGGTGAGGGTCTGCATCACTGGATACCCGCGGGTGCCGGTGGGATGCCGATTTCGGCCGCTGACGGAAGGGTTTTGGTGTCGCTCCATTGCCGCTGCGCGGCTCGGACCTTGTCGGCGCGCGCAAGCCAGAGGGCGACCGTGTAGTCGTAGTGCTCGAGCACGGGCCGCAGCGCGTAGGGGCGGTTGGACTGTAGCCACGCTTGCTCGTAGAGGTCGCGCAGCATGGAGTAACCGTCGCGGAGGTCTTCGATGCGGCCGTTAGCAGCGTTGTTGATCTCGCCGAGTTCATGCGCTACGGTAGCGCGAACCTTCTTGTCGGTGCTGGTCCGGGCGCTGTCTTGGCCGGCGAGCGCGTTGGCATAGCTGAGGCGCATCTCGTCGGCGAGCTGGAACTTCAGGCCGAGAAAGTCCATGCGGCGCGCGCCGAGTTCGAGCGCGTCGATTGCTTCGGTCTCGCGCAGCGATGTGGGTGCGGATGGATAGGCGTTTGCCGGGTTGTAGACAGGCGCCATGCCGGGCGTGGCGGTAAAGGTGGCGACCGGCGCGGGAGCGGCGGCGCGGGCCTCGGAGATCAGGGTCAGGGCTCGCTCCGCGTGCAGGCGAACGTCATGTGTATAAGGGCGGATCTTGTCGGCGTAGGTGATGCCGTCACGCGACCAGGGATCGATCCAGAAGAGGCCATCGGAGCCGTCGCCGGTCTTGGCCTGTTCTTTGAGCAGAGTGTGCGCGGCCATGATCTCGAGCTGCGCTTGATTGAGTTTGCCGGTGGCGTCACCGTGAAAGACCTGGCCGTAGCTCTGCTCGAAGTCAGGAATGGAGCTGGTCCCCTTCTGCCATGAGGCCGCTGCGCCGTAGAGGATGCCGTACCAATCCTGGTTGAAGAGGCCCTCGCCGTCGTCGTTCCAGATGGTGTTCAGGGCGCCGTCGGCGCCGAGGCGCTGGCCGTCGCGGATGAAGAGCTGGATGTTGGCGAGCCCCATGGTGTAGTTGGGATAGACGCGCGACCAGTTGTTTACTCCGGGGGCGACCCAGGTCTCGTACCCGGTCTTGGTGAAGGGTGCGATGTACTTCTCGAAGCCTTCGGGGTGCGGGTTGTACTCCCAGGAAACGGCAACAGTCGAGTCCTTGAAGCTTTGCGGCATCGCCTTTACGAGATCGGGTGAGTTCAGTGCGATGTCGCCCCAGAAGAGGAGCTTGCGATGCAGCGGCTCGAGCGCGGTTACGATGCGCTGCATGAAGTCAAGGTACGGTGCGCCCAGTCCGCGAGCGTCGGCGTCGGCCTTGGTCTGGCCGAGGCCGAGATCCACCGTCTCATCGGATCCGATGTGGAGAAACGGTCCGGGATAGAGGGCGGCGAGCTCGGTAAACCACTGCTTGATGAGCACAATCGAGCCGGGCTGAGCGGGGGCGAGAACGGCGCCGTGCGGAGTCTCGGCGAGATCCTTGTACTGCTCCCAGACGAGTGTGTGATGGAGATGGCCGAAGGCCTCCTGCTCGGGAATGAGGGTGATGTGGTACTGCCGGGCGAAGGCGACCAGGGTGCGGACGTCCGCGGCGCTCATGCTCCCATTCGGAAAGCCCGGCAGCGGATTGCCGGCATACTGCATGGTCTGTTCGAAGTAGGGCGAGTAGAGATTGATCTTGTACTCGGCAAGCGTGCGGATCATCTTCTTCTGAAAGTCGAGGGTGGGAACCGGACCGCGCGAGAGATCGTCGTCGAGGCCGCGATAGTGCATGGCCGGCCAGTCCTTAATGCTGGCGGCGTGCAGGGTCACGTGGCCGTTGGTAGTCTCGATAAGCTGTTTCACGGTCTGTGCGCCGTAGAAGAGGCCTTCCGTGGTCGCGCCGGTCACTGTCAGGCCAGTTGCCGTGGGCTCGATGCGGTAGCCCTCGGCGCGCATGGCTTCTTCGAAGCCGGCGGGCAGGCTGGTGCCGCTGCCGTGGACGAGCTGAATGCTGACTGCCCCAGTGCCGGTGCCGGGGCCTGCGCCGCGCTGGGCGAGCGTCTGGTTGAGGTCGCTGGCGGTGAACTGGTCTTCGGCCGAACACCCGGAGCAGACGACGCGGATGCCGGAGAGCACAAGACGATCCGTGGAGGCGTGCAGCTCGCGCGGCATAGGAATCAGCTTCGGGATCTGGGCGTAAGCGCCTGCCGCAAGCAAGCCGGCGATCGCTCCCTGGAGCGCAGCCAATCGGTAACAATTCATAGGCTTACGGTATCGCACCAACCTTTTCTCTGCTGCACGGAAGGCACGAAAGCTGCTAACCCCAGGTGTGCAAGGAGTTACCTCCACAGCGGAATAAAGAATGAATTCTTCAACCATTCATACGAATCTGGGAGGATGATCGCAAAGAGCAGTGCAGCCGAGGACCAAACCCTTCATCTGGGCTTCACCTCGCCTTCTCGCCTTGTTCAGAAATATCTTTGAGAGGTTCCATGACGAAGCAAGTTCAAGCGACCATGGCGGCCCTTATGGTGATGTCCGCCATATCGGTCCCGGCGCAGCTGAGCACAACGACCACCACGAAGAAGACCTCGCCGGATACGACGAAGACCACTGTGGTGACTACGGATCGCTCGGCTGCTACGTCGAAGAAGAGACCCACGAAACGGCGATCGACGGCGCGTAAAGCTCCTGTGGAGAGCGCCACGACACGCGAGCTGCGTGAGTTGCGCGAGTTGATGGTGAATCAGCAGGCTCAGCTCGACCAGATGCGGCAGCAGCTGGCGGATAAGGATAAGCGGATCGCCGATGCGACAGCGGACGCTTCGACCGCCAGTGCAAGCGCGGCACAGGCAAATCAGCAGGCTCAGACGCTGGCGCAGACGATCCAGACGAATCAGACAAAGATCGATACGCTCTCGAGCGATCTCGGCGATCTGAAGCTAGCGAACTCCGGCTTGGCGGCGACGCTGGTCACTACAACGCACGATCTGAACGAGAAGATCGAGTCGCCGACGACGATTCACTACAAGGGCGTGACCATCATGCCGGTGGGCTTCTTCGCGCTCGAAGGTGTGGTGCGTACGCGGTCGATCAACTCGGATATCAACACGCCTTTCAACACCACGCCCTACAACGGCGCGAATGAGGCACATGTCTCGGAGTTCAATCTCTCAGGCCGGCAGAGCCGCCTGGGCGCACTCGTCACGGGCAATGCAGGTAACTTCAAGCTTGCGGGCTACTTCGAAGGGGACTTTCTTTCGGCCGGGACCACCTCCAATGAGAACC
>CAXTJC010000056.1:0-10412 GCA_964244225.1 uncultured Acidobacteriaceae bacterium | reverse complement strand
GGGAGGCCCGCCTTGCCTTCAGGGATTCCTTTCCCATAATTGTAGAAGCTGGCGAGCGTTTGCGCCACTTACCCGGCAACCTCTCGTGGCCTGCCATCATCCCCTCGTGCGCCGACGGGACTGCACAGGAGAGAAAAGGACCGACACCGATGGCATCAGTCCCTTTTCCATTCGCCAGAGCTGCGGTCTACCAGGTGCGGCACACGTTGGCCGGCATCATCGGCTGTCCGGTCTTGCAGCCGAAGGCCTTGCCGAACTCCTCGAAGTTCTGCACGGTGCCGTTCGTCCGCCACTGGCCCGAGCTGTGCGGATCCGTCTTCGCCAGCACACGCGCGCTCTGCTCTGTACGGTTCTCGCACCACACCTGCCCGAAGGAGATGAAGAAGCGCTGCTGCGGCGTATAGCCGTCCTTCTTGCCGTCATTGAAGCCCGATCCATCACCCGACTTCGTAAGCGTCTCCGCAAGTGCCTGGAAGGCGATGCGAATGCCGCCGTTATCGGCCGTGTTCTCCCCGAGCGTCAGATGCCCGTTCAGCTTCTGCCCCGGCGCAACCTCGAATCCGTCGTACTCCTTGGCGGTGCACTCGGTGCGCTCTTCAAACTTCTTTTTGTCCTCGTCGGTCCACCACTGCCGCACGTTGCCGTGCAGATCGTACTTCGATCCCTGATCGTCGAAGCCGTGCGTCATCTCATGCCCGATCACGACGCCGATGCCGCCAAAGTTCACCGCGGGATCCTGATGGTTATCGAAGAACGGCGGCTGCAGAATGCCGGCCGGGAAGTTGATGTCGTTCTGCGGCGGGTTGTAGTACGCGTTTACCGTCGGCGGCGTCATGCCCCATTCCTTCTCGTCCACCGGCTTGCCCAGCTTGGCAATCTCATACTTCTGCTCGAAGGTATCCGACCGCTCCTGGTTGCCGAGCAGATCGCTGCGCTTTACGTCGAGCTTCGAGTAGTCGCGCCACTTCTCCGGATAGCCGATCTTGTCCTTGATCGTATCCAGCTTCTTGCGCGCCTCCACCTTGGTCGCATCGCTCATCCACGGCAGCTGCTTGATGTCCTCGGCCATGGCGACTTCGAGCGCCCGCACCAGGCGCTCCATGTTGTCCTTCGCATCCGGAGGAAAGTTCTGCTTGACCCAATCCTGTCCGACCGCCTCGCCCAGCGCGCGATCGGTGCGCTGGGTGCACTGCTTCCAGCGCGGCTGCTGCTCCTTCTGTCCGTTCAGCGTCTGGTTGAAGAAGGCGAAGTTCTCATCGACGATCGGCTTCGACAGCAGCGGAGCTCCTCCGTGCAGCGCGTGCCACCGCAGATAGTGCCTCACTGCTTCGGGCGTCTCGGTGTTCAGAACCTGCTGCACTGCCGTCACATACCCGGGTGAGCTCACGTTGAGAGTGCTCGCCGCGCCCAGGCCGACCCCGTTCATATACGTCTTCCAATCAAAGCTTGGCGTCAGCGCGGTGACCTGCTCGATGGTCATGATGTGGTATCGCTTGGCCGGATCGCGCCGTTCGACGCGGCTCATCGAGCCCTTCGCCAGCGCGGTCTCGATCCGCATCACGTCCGCCGCCTCGGTCTTGGCCTGCTCCGGCGTGTCTCCCGCAAGCGTCATCATCTTTTCGACATGCGCCAGATACTGGTCGCGGATCGTCTTCGACCGCTCGTCGTCGTTCAGGTAGTAGTCCCTGTCCGGCAGTGAGAGACCGCCCTGCCCGGTGTCCGCGATCTGCTTGGTGGAGTCCTTCTGGTCCTGATCCACGCTCACGCTGAAGAAGCCGCCGCCGCCGTGCTCCTGAAACTCCTTAACCTCGAACGGCGCCAGATCTTTATTGCTCTTCACGGCCTCAATCAGCGCAAACTCCGGCTGCAGCGGCTTTACCCCTAGCGCGTCTGCCTTAGACACATCCATGCAGGCCGCAAAGAAGTCGCCATACTGCCTTTGCAACGGTGTCGCCGGCGCGTCCGCCGCCTTCTTCAGATCCGCGTAGAGCAGGTATCGGTTGCGCTCGCCGAGCTCGTTGAACCGTCCCCACCGCACCTGATCGCTCGGAATGGGATTAGATTTAATCCAGTTTCCGCACGCGTACTGGTAGAAGTTCGAGCACGGATCGGCCGTGTTATCGATCGCCTTGACGTCGAAGCTGATTGGCTTCTTGGGCTCACTCGTCGGCCCCGTTGCCGCGGCATCCGACCCTCTAAAACTCTGTGCGGAACAGACCGCACCCGAAACCACCAGAACACACGCCAGCGATCGGATCACGAAGAAACCTCGTCAGGAAGGGAATACATGCCGCGCGCATACCGGCTCCGCGTGGCCATGTCCCTTCATGAATACACTGCAACTCCGCTGGACGCAAAACAAAGGCTGCGCTTTGTCGCTGCGGGTATAAAGTTCTCAGAATATCTTGAGGTGAATCGTGAGGTACTTCTTCGGGTCCGCGCGGATCGTATCGACCAGCAGCGTGCTCTGCGTGAGCAGTTTATTCAGGTTCGTGTAGGCCTGGTCGTCGGTCGCCAGCTTACCCAGTGTCCCGCGCCCCTGGTCGATCCCCGTAACCAGCGAATTTACCTGCGTCAAGGTATCCGCGAGCTGCTGCCGGAACTTCGGATCCTTGGCGAGGAGCCCCAGCCCCCCCTTGCCCGCGTTCACATCGCTCAGCAGCTGATTCGCGTTCGCAATCGTGGCGTTCAGGTTGTTGTAGAGCTGCTCGTCCTTCAGCAGCTTGCCGGCCGAGCCCTGCCCCTGCTGCAGGTTGGTCGCAATCGTATCCAGCCGGCCCATGGTGTCGTTGATCCGGTTGTAGAGCGCGTCGTCGTTCATCAGCTTGCCGACCGTACCCTTGCCCCGGTTCAGGTTCTGCGCCAACTGGCGCAGCTCGTCGACCGTCGCATTCGCCTTGTTGTATAGATCCGGGTTGTTGATCAGCTGTCCAATCGATCCCTTGCCGCTCTGCAGGTTATCGACGATCGTGTTCATCTTCGCCAGGATCACGTTCAGGCTCTCGATGGTTCCCTGGCTCGCCTTCACGACATCCTGCAGGTTCGGCGTCTCGAGCGTTTTTACCTCGTCGCCGTTATCAAGCGGCGGACCCACCGCGTACTGACTGTTGATGTCCACCACCGTATCCCCTAGCACACCGACCGTGCTGAGCGAGGCCTTGGAATCCTTCTTCAAGTCCTTGCCGTACTTGGTATCGAGCTTCATCATCACCTGTACCGGCGTCAGCTTGCGCTCCGGCGCGCTGGTGATCGCGATGGTCTTGACCGTACCGATCGTCACGCCCTGCAGATTGACGGCCGCGCCTTCTTTCAGACCGGCCGAGTTCTCAAAGTACGTCGTCACCTGAATCTTGTGCGAGAACAGCCCCAGCCCCGACGAGCTTGTCATCAGAAATAACAGCGTGATCAGTACGATCGACGCAATCAGCACGATCACGCCAACCTTCAGCTGCGACCACCGCACCTCCTGCTGACTCGGCATAGCACTCCCTCACGCGTCCGGACCCACCCACCAGCCAGACCGTCTGTCGAGCATATCGCAGATGCTCTGCCGCAACTGCCTGCGTGTGACTGGTCTTGTAACGGTATGTCTCAAAAAGGGATGCCGCGATGACACTAAGGTTTCAGGAATCCTCACGGGCCGGGGTCATGGGGAAGTTCAGGCCGGCCTTCATTTCTCCCGCTGCTTCAACAATCACCACCGCCATCGCCAGCTCCCGGCTATGCGTAAGCGAGAGATGCGTCGCCGTAACGCCCAGGTCCAGCGCCCGTTCGAGCGCCCGCCCGCTCCACACGATCTCCGGCTTGCCGCCATGCTGATTGCGCACCTCGATCTCGGTCCACCGCACACCGCGGCTGATCCCGGTGCCCAAAGCCTTCGCACCCGCCTCCTTCGCGGCAAACCGCGCCGCAAAGCTCTCCGCCGCGCCATGCACCTTGCGGCGACAGTAGGCGATCTCCAGCGGTGTAAAGACCCGCTCCAGAAAGCGATTGCCAAACCGCTCCACACTCCGCCGCACCCGGTCGATCTCAATCAGATCCGTTCCCACACCCAGAATCACAGCTTCACTCCCCAGCTTGAACCTGGCAAGATACGCCCAGTCTTTGTGCCTCCTGAGTGTTCAAGCGATCCTCCACATGTCTCAGGCCACTCGCCGGCCCGCTATACTCGGGAGCGTGGAGACCCTCCCCTGAGCGAAACCGGACAGCAAAATTCAGTATCAGGCAGCCTTTCCGATTCATACGAGAGTTCGTCTTTTCAGGATGCCGTCTCACTTCCACCGTCTGAGAATAAACGCTTCTATCCCGCACTCGACGGTCTCCGAGCCGTCGCCGTGCTCCTTGTATTTTTCCAGCATTACCTCACATCTACCTTTCCGCAACTCGGCTGGGGCTGGGCAGGGGTAGACATTTTTTTCGTCCTTTCAGGGTTCCTCATTACGGGCATCCTCTACGATACGCAGGATGCTCCGAATCGCTTCCGCATCTTCTACATGCGGCGGACGCTCCGCATCTTTCCCCTCTTCTATGGAGTCTTGTTCCTCGCCCTCATCACAACTCCCGTAATGGACTGGATGTGGAACCCTGCATGGATACTTTGGGCCTGCTATCTCGGCAATTATGCCCGGTACTTCTACCTGCACTCCCCCCTCCTGCCGCTCGGTGCGATCGAGCATCTGATCTCGCGCTACAACGGCCAGCCCGATCTCACCTTCTACGTGGGTCACTTCTGGTCGCTCTGTGTTGAGGAGCAGTTTTATCTGGTATGGCCGCTTGTTGTCTTCACCGTTCGCCGGCGCGAGACGCTGCGAACGATCTGTATCTGCGCCCTTCCTCTTGCTCTGGCGGCCCGCATCTCCTGCCTTTGGCTGCTTCCAAAGCCCTGGCTAGCGGAAGAGTTCCTCTATCGAGTCACGCCGCTGCGCATCGATGCGCTTCTGCTCGGCGGTCTGCTGGCGCTTTGTCTGCGCGGCCCTGAGGCAGATCGTGTCCTTCGTCTGGCAAAGCCAATTCTCTACAGCTTCAGCGTTGGTTTTATTCTCTTCCAACTGCTCTACGGACAACTTTCAGGAACCCACCACGTCTACACGCCAGCCAGCGGCGATCCGGTCCTGACGACCCTTGGATACTCACTGATCGATCTCTTCGCCGGGGCTTTGATTCTCGCCAGTCTGTCGCTCGACTCTCCCCTCGGTCGTATCTTGAGCCTTCCTCCTCTACGGGCTCTCGGCAGGATCAGCTACGGCTTCTATGTCTTCCATGATTTGTTGCGTGCCGTCTACGTTCGTGCAGTCGGCGCTTTTATTGGGGGAAGGGTTCCTCTCGGTGAGTTTGAGTGCATAGTCGCAATCGTCGGGCTCATTGCGACGATCGGTATCGCGGCTCTGAGCTTCCGCTTCTTTGAAGCTCCCTTCTTGCGGCTCAAATCACGGTACGTTTCTTAGCGCATAACTGCTCGCCAGGCTTGCTTCACGGACCTGCCTCTTTTGCGGGCAGAACGTCAATGCATCGAAAGTCGTTCAAATTCAGGTTCCGTCCGGCACGGAGAGCAGCTAGGCTTGCCCACAGCGCAACTTTGCGCTAAGGAGCTCTACCATGCAGAAGTCGATCCGTTTGTTCGCCCTGACCGCCGCCCTCTCCCTCACCGCCGCGACCTCGCTTCATGCCGAACAGACCGGCTGCAATCCGCATCCCTGGGCGACGCGTCCGACGAGCACTTTCAGCTCCGTTGTCTACACTGTCCGTAACTTCTTCGGACTCTAACTAGCGGCTAGGACCCGCGTCTATGACTCTTTCGACCTTGGACACTATGTTGTGGGTGGCGAGCCTGATTGGCCACGTCGCCCTTCTCTTTGTCCTGATCGCGCGAACGCGCTGGCGGCAGTTCCCCGTCTTCACGGGCTTCGTCGCCTTCAGCGTGCTGCGCACCGTCGTTCTCTTTCTGGTCCGTGAATACGGCACCCGGCATGGCTACTTCCTGACGTACTGGATTACCGGCTTTGCGGACTACCTGTTTCAGATCGGCCTCATCCTTGAGATTGCCCGGGATGTGCTGCGGCCCGCGGGGAGATGGGTGATCGAGGCTCGGCGCGTCTTTGTCGTCTGGGGCGTGGCGGGGCTGCTGGTCGCCGCGGGGCTCGCCCTGACGATCGGGCCGCCGGAGTCGAAGGGGCTCGATCTGTGGGACGTTCGCGTTAACGTCTTTACTTCGCTGCTGACCTGCGGCCTGTTTCTGGCCATGGCGACGGCCGCGAACCGGCTCGGCCTCGGCCGGCGAAGCCACATTCTCGCCCTCGGCCAGGGACTAACGGCCTGGGCTTTTGTGGCGCTGCTTGAAGACTTCGGCCACGTGGCGCTCGGCTGGAACCGGCAGTTCATCGTCTTCGTCCACCTGCGTGAGGCGATTTATCTGGCCGTGCTGGGGTACTGGATTTGGACGTTCTGGCGCCCTGAAGCCGTGCGTCCACAACTTTCCGGCGATATTGATGCAATTCCTGTTGCCCTCCGCGATGACGTGCACTACGATCACACAAGCCTGAACCGCCCACCCTTATGAGCTTTGTGGCCCTCTTCGGATGTACCGTTCTTGGTGTAGGCGCGAGCCTGCTTCAGACGCACCGCAAGGCCCGCGCTCTCTCCCGCATGAGCTGGGAGGATCTGCTGGGCAGGCTCAAGCCCGTCAGCGTCGATGGCATCAACGCGATCGCGCTTGACTACCTGCAGCCGGGCAAGGGGCAGACCCGCATTGAAACCGATCAACTGTGGGAGCTGATCGGCGGTCTTGAAGGAATCTCTCGTCTTCGGGCGAACGCGGATGTGCTGCTGGCGCTCGCCGGCTATGCGCAACGCTGGAACCCCGAGGAGGGCCTAATCGTCGCGGAGCGCATGCGGCGGGACGGTCTCGCGCTGCGCCGCTCCGCTCTCAAACTGCTGGTCAGTCTTCCGTTCGGCTTCGGCAGAGCGCTTGGACCCTTCAACGTGCAGGAGGCCGCTGGCGCGTACTACCTGATGCGGCAGCGGCTGCTCGCCCTGTATGAGACCAGCCACGCCGGCAGATACCCGCAGCTCGCGGCCGTGCTTTAGGGCAGCGTCAGTGCACCAGCACCTGATTCCCGCCTCTGGCCTTCACCCGGTACATCGCTCGATCGCACTGCTGCAGCAGCTCCTCCCATCCGCGCACAGCCTCATCCATCTGGGCCACGCCAAAGCTCGCCCGCACCGTCATGACCATCTCGCCGGAGACGCAGCGTGTCTCCTCGACCGCACAGCGAAGCCGCTCGGCAATATCGATCGCCTCATAGCGTGAGGTACGCGGCAGCAGCACCGCAAACTCGTCGCCGCCCAGCCGCGCCAGCCGGTCATCGGACCGCATCTCCGCCTCCAGGCAGCGCGCCACGCCCAGAAGCACGGCGTCACCACATTGATGTCCCCAGGCGTCGTTCACATTCTTGAACTCGTCCAGATCGATCAGGATCGCGGAGAGCGGCAGATCGCTGGTCAGGCTGCTGATCACCTCGCGCTCGGCCCAGTGATCGAGCGCGCGCCGGTTCAGCAGCCGCGTCAGAGGATCGGTCATGGCCTCGATCTCCAGCTCCGCATTCAGCCGCGCCGCCGTCATCCAGACAAACGCGATCGTCACAGCGCCCTGCAGCACGGTCGTCAGCAGCAGCGCCCAGCACAGCGCGCCGTGGCTCTGCAGATAGTTTGCCGGCGTCCCGTAGAGCAGCACAACTCCTGCACGGAAGAGATTATTCAGACAGAGAGCGACGAGCAGGCCACCCATCATCCACGTCGAGGACCGCAGCGGCCCTACCGCGTTGCGCAGCACGACATACGCGCTCAGCCCCACCTGCGCGCTCAGAATCAGGCTGTACCAGAGCAGCCGGTGCCGCGTGTCCGAGACCCCCAGAGTCCAGCGCAGCAGGACTCCGGCACAGACAAGAGCCAGCGTGAGCTGAAGCCACCATCCCGAGCTCCGTTTACCAAAGAATCCCGCGCCGAAAAATCCGTTGAAAGAGCGGTGCAGAAACACATAGGCGAGCGAGAAGAAGAGATCTCCGGAGACGATCGAGAGGCTGTCCGGGATCAACCCTCGCAGCGAGATCAGCACGGCTCCGGCAAAGGCGCAGAAGGTGAATACCGGAAACCAGCTCGACCCGCGGGCCCCGCGATGCACCATCGAGTTCACGACTGTCAGCAGGGTAAATAAGCCAAGCAGCGCCGCGTGCTCGACATGCAATGTGTGCATATCCATGGCGAAAGCTCCAAGATGCGTGATCGCCCTCGATGGCCCTCAGCAAGGACAGAGATGTCTTTGCTGAAACCAGCGGAGAAAGGCGCCCGTTCGAGTGCAGCCTGAGCAAGCCCGTCAGAGGCAGAAAGTGAGCGGTGCCCAAAATCCTAGCACGGTACCGTTACGCAGCCTAGCTACTTCTTTTCTTCGGGAATCACCATCTCCGCCGCCCGGTGAAAATAACTTTCAGCATTCCCAATCTTCAGCCGCGCCCATGTCCAGCCGGTGTGCACCAGCACCAGCCGCAACCCGGTCGAGTCCTTTGCCACCTGGAAGACCGGTTCGCTCAGGATCGAGCCACCCGCCACCACCGCTGTCGTCAGCCGCACGCCGCCGAGCCCCCGCAGCGGCTCCCATTGCCTGCCCTGCGCGTCCACCAGATAGGCCGTCAGCCCTTCTTCGCTGCCTGTATGCTGCCGGTCCCGGTTTGTCACGCGGAGGATGACCCGCAGCAGCCGCTCGCGCTCCTGCCCCCGCACCCAGAAGCCCTCCGGCTCCTCGGACCCGGTCACTGCAAAGCACATCGTGCCAAAGCAGCGCTCCTGTCCCGCGGGCTGTCCCGGCCCGTAGATCCGAGCCGTCTGCCGAAGCGAGACCGCCGCCAACACCATCAGGTAGCCGAGCCAGATTGCCCCTAAAGTCAGTGCGCCGCGACGAAGTCTGCGCCGTTCCCCGCGCCAGCGCGCGACGATCAGCCCGGCCATCCCCAGCCCGGTCCAAAGCACTAACCCCAGCAAGATCAATCCACTCAGCCGCTCACCCATCCCTTATCATCCCATTTGGGCTGGTAAACTTGCACCTGAGCCAATGAACCCTATCATCATCGCCAAGAACCTCGGCAAGACCTATCGGACAGGAAAAGTTGAAGTGACGGCTCTCCGGGGCGTTAGCTTCGAGGTTGCTGCCGGCGAGTTCGTCGCGATCGTAGGCCCCTCCGGCTCCGGCAAATCGACCCTCTTCCACGTGCTTGGCGGCCTCACCCAGGCCACCACCGGATCGGTCACGATCGACGGCGTCGACCTCGCACCGCTCTCGGACGCAGCCCGCACCCGCCTCCGTAAGGCCAAGATCGGCTTCGTCTTCCAGCGCTTCAACCTGCTGCCGACGCTCTCCGCGATGGGCAATATCGAGATCGCGCATGAGATCTCCGGCGTCAAAGTCCCGCTCGATCGCCCGCTGCTCGATCACCTCACCGACCTGCTCGGCATCAGCGGCCGCCTGGACCACCGGCCGAACGAGCTCTCCGGCGGCGAGCAGCAGCGCGTCGCCATCGCCCGCGCCCTCATCACGCGTCCGGCTATTGTTCTGGCAGACGAGCCAACCGGCAACCTCGACACCCAAAACTCCGACGCTGTGCTGGCCATGCTGCGCACCTCCAGCCGCGAGCTCAACCAGACCGTGCTCATGATCACGCACAACCCCGAGGCCGCCGCCATCGCCGACCGCATCCTGCACATGCGCGACGGCCAGATCACGCATATCGAAGCCGGCCGCCAGGTCGCCGCGGTCTAGGAGCCTATCTAGCGCGATGGCTCTTTCCCGCAAAAACGACGCCCAGAGCTTTATCGCGCAGTATGCCGCCATGGACGAGACCGGCCTCATGCGCACCGCCCGCACCTACGACACACTCATCGAGCCTGCCCAGGCGGCGCTGCGAGCCGAGTTCGCGCGGCGCGGTCTTGAGCCTCCGCTGCTGGATGAAAGTGCGATAGACCAGAGGCTCGTCACCGTGCGGCGCTATCGCGATCTCTCGGAGGCGATCGTCGCCCGCACCGTGATTGAAGGCGCCGGCATGCCCTGCTTCCTGCAAAACGAAAACATCGTCCGGCTCGACTGGCAGATCTCAAACTTTATCGGCGGCATCCGGCTCGAGGTTGCCGCATCCGATGCGGCCGCGGCCGAAGAGATCCTCTCCGCGCCAATACCTGCGAGCATCGCAATGGAAGGGGAGCCCGACTACATTCAGCCGCGCTGCCCCCGCTGCGACTCGCTCGACATCAACTTCGAAGGTGCGGGGCGAGGCGCCGCCCTGGCCGCACTCTATCTGTTCTCGCTGCCCGCGCCGATGGGCGAGAAGCGCTGGCTGTGCAACCACTGCGGTCTGCTCTGGGCAGACGAC